>CAZJJT010000144.1:0-9522 GCA_964546395.1 uncultured Fibrobacterota bacterium | reverse complement strand
CGGCGCTCAAACAGCCCGTACGCCTTCGCTTCTGCGGCCTTGGCGAGATCCACCGGGCCACCGTCAGGCACACTGGTAAGCGGCCGCCCCGAAGCGTGCAGCAGTTCGACATTGTCGGGGCCCCAGCAGCCGATCTGCTGCATGGTGACGCGGATGTCCCTGGCAAAGTAGATGGGGTCGGGCGCGTGAAACCGGTAGAACGCGAACTGCATGTTCTTCGAGTCCGCGATCGTGCATCCCTGGTACAAGTTTGTATACGCCCCGAGTCCCCAGCCTGTGCCGATGTAGTCTTCGCTTCCTGTCCCGCATAGTGTCGGGTAGTCGGTGTCGCCGTCAAGGTAGACCTTGCACTCCCCTTCACCCCACCACGAGTTGTAGTACGTCTCCATGTCGGAGATGACGCCAACATTCACACCAAGGTAGCGCCCGCGGCCCTCAACCCGCGGGAGGAACTCGTAGTCCCTCTGGAACTGCGTGGGGTTCTCGCGACGCCAGTGTGCATGCAGGTAGCAGACGTCCGGGCCGTGCTGGTCACCCAGCGTATACGTGATATCGTAGAACATCAGCGACTGGTCCTTGTCGGTCTCGTTTGTGACCACGACCTTCATCCCGGTGCGAAACGGCATCGGCATGCAGCAGTTGAAGCTGCGCGCTTCCGGGCAACTGAGAAAGATCGATTGGATCTTTGTCATCCGGCCAATGCCATGCCCGAAGAAATCGCCGAACGGCGCACTCACTGCAGGCGTCGTTGCACCATCCCAGTAGATATCGAGTCGCATCCCGCGCAGCATCTCGAACGACCGATTGGCGAGCGTGGCCCAGATGCGTCGGAGTGTCCCCGATGAGCCCTTGACTTCTGCCAGTACCTTCGACTCTCCCGCGTGCAGGCGGAAGCAGGCCGAGCCCTTCCGCCCCTTGCTGACCTGACCCGCAGCCCCCTTCGCGCCGCTCCAGTTCTCGGGACTTGTCATGCGGGTAACGATGCCTTTTGGGACTTCATAGATTGACGGCGTAGCGCTGCTCAAGGCCATGGTTGCGTACTCCTGTGCGGTATGATCATGCAATGTGATATGCGAAGATAGTCGCTGGAGACGTGGTAAGGCAGTGGCAGTGTTGGTAGGGGCTCCGCCCCTAACACCCCGTGCGGAAGGTAACGGACCAGTGATGAGGAGCGTCCCTCTCCCACCCTATCGAATCTGCAGCCGAGCCCGCTCCGCAGCTCCAGCGGCGTGACGGACAACCACGCGTGGCGTCGCGCCACACACGCGCTCCACCGCAGGCACGAGGCGTCCGTCGAGGCCAAAGACACGGCCGGACATGCGCTGCACCATAGGGTGGATCACGGATGCACTGCCAGCAGTTGCTACCGTGCGGCCGTCGTAGTTGTCTGCTACGAGTGTGACGATGCTCGGACCCGGGAGACTGATAGAACTCGGCGACACGGTTCCTGCCGACTGGCATTTCTGTGTTGGGGTCGAGCGGTACTGTGTGAACGTCTGCGGGAGGTCGTCGCCAGACAGCGTAACAGCCGCGGACGATGTCCCTTGGTTTATCAACACCACGGTCAGCGTACGCTTCTGCGCGTGGTGGAATGCAACACACAGCACGCCGGAGGCGTCCGACACCGCCCCCACCATCACCGCCCCGGGCCGGACATAGCGCGAGTAATGCTTGTGAGCATAGTAGAGCCAGGTTGGCGTGCCGTTGAGCACGAGCGTGTTGTCGTTGTTGTTCTCGTAGTGCCCCAACTGCCACCAGGTCCATGCCGAGATGTGGCCGATGCTGAATGCCCAGAGCATAATGCGCGCCTGGGTCAGGCCCGACTCCCACGTGTCGTGGAACCCCGAGGTCTCGGTCATCCAGAGCGGAATGCCCATGGTCGACGAGGCCTGTGCGGCGCGGCGCCACTGGTCGAAGTCCGAGCCGCTCGGGTTCACGCCATCCACGTACCCATGCACCGCAATGGCACCCAGGTAGGGCTTCGCCGCGGTGTCCGCATTGATGAATCCCGCGTAGGGCAGAAACCGGTCGAGCATGTCCTCCGGCCCGAACAGCTTCGTCGCAATGTTCTCCTGCACGAACTTCGGGCCAACCACCTTGATGAAGTCACGATACTGCGCTTCGGTCCACACACAGGAGTTGTACGGTTCCACAAACCGCGGCTCGTTGGCGAAACTGAGCGCATACAGATCGATGCCGGCCTCGTTCTTGTACCGTCTGACCGTCTGCACACAGTATCGAGCGAGCGAGTCATATGTCGCAGGCTTGACGCTGCCCCCGTTCTTCAGGCTGGCATTGTCCTTGAACCACGATGGCGGTGTCCAGTAGGTCGAGATGAACTTCATCTCCTGCCCAAGACTCTCTGCCTTGTTCTTGAGCGCCTGGAGGTACGGTACCTGTTCGGCAAATGAGCACGAACCGTCTTCCGGAGGATAGTACTCGTTGCGCGTCATCGAAAGGCCGAGGTCCTCCACCACCAGGTTCACGAACGCCTGGTCGTAGTACGACGACAAGTTCTTCCACCACGCGTCGGCTGCACCGAATGCACCGATTCCCTCAATGGTCTGGTACCGCACGGTCTCATCGATGGTGACCGTTGCGGCCGTAAGTGGCAGAGCTGACAACGCGGTGACGACCAACACATCCTTGAGCTGCATCGCTGCCTCCTTGGCGCGGACTCCCGATTACCTGACCGTGACGAAGGGAAGCACAACACTGCGATCGGCGAACTGCACGATAGCAACGTAGCGCCCCGTTGGGACCGCCTTGCCGATATTGAATTGCACTTCGGTCTGACTGGTGATTGTCTGTTTTGTGTGCACCACCATGCGGCCACGCATATCCAACAGCGCAAGGCCGGTACTGCCGTGGTAAGCAGCCGGGTAGCGGCACACGACAGAGAGTACGCCTCCGGCCCGTGTGATGCTTGCCTGTGGCACTGTCAGTGCCTCCGCCGCGCCACGTGCAGCCTGACGCCTGGCACTCACGATGCCGCCCGCGGTGCGCCACAACGCGGTGTTCGGGATAGGCGCCTTGGCGATCCCCGGCCCCTGCCATGACACAACGAGTGTCGCCCCGCAGCAGGCGTTGAAGTAGTCCACGACGATGGCGTGCATCCCTGCACTCAACTGCACCTGGCCGCTGCGTTCCTCCACGTTGTGGTTTCCGTCGTTGTTCACCACCGCTGCCCCGTCCATGTACAGACGGCTACCGTCGTCGGAACTCGTGTAGAACGTGTAGAGACCGTCGGCGGGGATCTCGACGTACCCGGTGTAGCGCAGCGCGTAGTCGTTGGCGCGGTCGGCAACGCTCAGTTCAAAGTTGGGGATCGTGCCATCCTTCTTGGCGACTGCCTGCGAAAAGTCAGGCAGCGCTGTGGGAGAACTCAGTTCGTAGTACGCGACATTGAGGCCCTGTTCGTACGGAGAGAAGAGGAAGGTTGCCGATGCTCCGGGGGCGATGGTGTTCGGTGTCGAGGCACGGTCGCGGATGTTGCTGACCTGCACGGTGTAGGTCTGTCCCGAGGTGAGTGCGGCAGTGGTGAGTGTGACCACCGATGGGTCCTGAGTCGACACCTGGGCACTCATAACGGCCACACCACCCGTAATACTGTAGTTGCCGACGAGGTCCCCACTGGCCGACTCAACCGGTTCCGAGAACACGACGTCCACGGTGGTTGCCGATGTGGCGGCGGCAGACACCAGCGTTGGCGCCTGCGTATCGGCAGTAACAGTAAGTGTCGCTTCGTTGCTGGTGACGCTGCCGTGTGCATTGGTCACCACGCAGCGGTAGCGGTTTCCGCTCTGGCTGAGTTGGGGACTCTGCAGTGCGAGCGTCGAGGAAATCTGTCCTGCAATGCTCACTCCGTCTTCCTGCCACTGGTAGCTCTGGGCGCCCACCGCCTCGACCACGAACGAAACCGTTGCGCCTTCGGTGACACGTGCGTTCTGCGGGTGTGTCACGATGCTCGGAGGCGTGGTTGCCGCTGCCGTTGTCTTGTATGAGTACACCCAGTAGTAGAACTCGGTCCAGTCTCCACCGTTGGCCGGAGGGCGCAGGTTCTCCATGCGTACCACGATGCTGCTCTTGCCGGCGGTGTACGCAGCCGGGATCTCAAACTCGACGTCACGGAACAGCTGATCGGTGTCGTAGAACCCCTCGCCGGACCGATAGTTGATTGGCGTGTAGTACCGCGACTCGGTGACCTCCACATTGTCTACGAACACACGTGCCAGCTGGATTGTGCTCTGGTCCATACGACGCATCAAGCGCACGCCGTCGTTGTCGGGCAGAATGGTGACGGTGAACTGACTGGTTCCCGACACGATACGACCGTTGTCGGTCACCAGCTTGTCCTGGTTGTTTGTGCCCCACGCATCGAAGTCACCCTGATACTCGTAGGTCTTGCTGGTGGTTGCGGCACTCGTGGCACTGTAGGTGTGAGCAGACTCGGATGTCGCGTTGCCCACATCGAGTGAATCGGTGAGAACCAGCACCGGGTCGGGTCTGAAGTAGAACAGACACACGCTGTTCCAGCCCGGCGAACTGCCTACCGGCGTAAGCCATCCCTGGTTGTGGTTCTCGCGGCTCTCCCAGCCGAACCTGATACTGCGGGAGAAGGGTATGGCATCTGAAATGTGGTAGCGACTCCAACGCCAGTCACTCCACCCGCTGCGCATTGGATATGAACCGGTTCCCATGCCGTAGCAGAACAACGGGTAGTCTTCGCCGCCCGTGCCCCAGAACTGCGGCGTGTTGTTGTCGTCAATCCAGCACATCTCATCGTTTTCGCCCGTGCGGCCCTTCCAGGTGATTCCCACAATGTGACCTGTGCCAACCGTGTCGAGCACTTCGTGGAGCCCGTTGTAGCGGTTGCTTGCGACCGCGCAGAAGTAGCCGCTCGACTCCTTCGGGTAGCTGATCACCGAAGAGGGCTTGTACTGCACATCGTAGCGCAGCTCAGTGACGGGTGTGCTGCCAGCGTTGGCAATCTCAACCCGTGCCGCTGTCCAGTAGGGCATCGGAAAGTAGCAGTACCAGTGGCCGGTGGTGCTCATGCCGACCGGAACAGTGTGACTCGTTGCTGTCTCACCCTTGTCGGCCGACCCGAAGAACCACGAAAGGGGCACGTCAACCTGCGGCGTTGCGCTGCCGTCCCAGTAACACCGGATGCGCGTGGACTGCATGGTAACTGAGTCGGAGGGAGTGGGGTCGATCTTGATACTGGCGATGGATTCCTGACCTGACCGATCGAAGATGGTCACCGACTGGCCTGCCGCGACTGCGGCAGTGCCCTGCACGGTGAGATTGCCGACCGTGCTCTTGGGATCCGCGCCCACGTTGTTCCAGATCGCCTGGATTGCCGAACGATCCTCGGTACCGGTGTACGTCGCCACACCATCGGGTGTCGGGTACGAGTGCGCGTACCAGTGGAAGAACTCCTCGCAGCCCCAGGCGAGTGTCGGGCAGCTTTGGCCTGCCGGGAAGTTGGTCGAGACTACACACCCGCTCCGGAATGCAATCGGCACAAACGACACGCACGGCCAGTTCATGCCAAACACCCCGCTGAACTGGTTGGCCAGATTCGACACCGACGTGGTGATTGCGGGGGTCGTTGAGCCATCGAGGTAGACACGCAACTGAACATTCCCCGACATCTCGCCGGTCGACCACCAGTTGTAGAGGCAGCCGGAACCCTTCATATCCATCATCACCTTGTATCCGCTGGCGTTCGGGTCAGGGTAGTAGAACTCGTTGGAGTTGGCGCTGGGATGGCTGAAACTCGACCACTGGAACATCTTTGCGCGTTTGAGCAACGGCAGGTGCTCGAGTGTCATTGCCGACCAGCCGACCGGGGTCGCTTCGGGGGTGGCACCCAACGCCAGTGCACATGCGCCGAGAAGGACAACTGCCGAAACGCGTGCACGGTTCATGTCCATACCAGTCCTCCACGTTCTGTGGTCTGAGCAGCCCTCGTTCAGATACTAGTGTAGTCGTGAGAGGAGGTCCTGGCGCCAACAGGATTGGCAAATTATATATATATTGATCGTATTGATCATATTTGGATACACGTATGCGAAGACGTGACATTGCCGAACGCACGCTCGAGCAACTTCGGACGCTCGCCGCGGACCTCGTATCCTCGGGCACGCGTCGTTTCCCACCGGCACGCATTCTCGCGCAGCGTATGGATGTGTCGCTGCCTACTGTCCTGCAGGCAATTGGCCGACTCCGTTCAGAAGGGCTGCTGACGGCCTCACCGGGCCGTGGCACCCGGTTGGTGCAAGCCGAGCCTGCCACGCACGCCGTCCCGCTGCCGGCAGAACGGGCGTCGGTGAAATGGCAGCGTGTGAGGAATGCGATCGCGGCAGACGTGCTTTCGTCGCTTGGCTCCCCCAACCACGTGCTGCCACCTACCAAGCAGCTCTGCACAGTGTACGGCGCCTCGCGCCTCACTGTGCGCAAGGCCCTCGTGCAACTTGTGCGCGAAGGAGTGTTGCGGGAAACGCCACGCGGAATGCAGCCCACGATGCCGGTTCCCGAAACCCGGAACACCATCGTTCTGCTCGCCCTCGGAACCACGGACAGCCAACTCACCGCCGCGACGACCCGTACAGCAGACCACCTTCGAGCTCTGGAAGGTGCGTGTGGGCGAACGGGAGTCTCATTGTCGGTGGTAACCTGCGGGGGCGTGGTGTCTGGAACCGACATCGGCAGAGTGTGGCGGCAGGTCGCGGCAGCAGCACACGGCGCCCCTCTCGGGGTGCTTGTGTGGGCGGTGGGTTCCCACTGGGACTGGCAAGCATTCCTGCAACAGCGCCCTTCCGCGGCAACACCTGTTGCATTGCTCGACGAAGTCGGCGATGCAGCACTCCTGGGTGCTGCAGCCGGCAAGCGCCATGTCCGCATCTTCAGCATGGCTCACAGTGCGATGGCCGGCTTTGATGTTGGCCGGTGGTTGGTTTCGCGTGGCCATCAACGGGTGGCGTTCTTCTCGGCCGACCATCGGTCCGTTTTCTCGCAGAATCGACTGGCTGGTCTGGTTAGTGCGTACGAGTCATGCGGCCTGGGCGGACACATCATTGCGCATACCGAACCCGATCTCTATCACACCCCCGAGGTCTCCGAAGCTCTTGCAGACGGGGAACGGCTCGTGCGCGAAGCCGCTGCCCGGGTCCGCGCTTCCGGCCGGCACAGAAACGCGCCTCATCGTGCAATTGCCGCCGCTCTGAGCGACACCGCCCACGACGTCGCGTTCCCCGAAGTGGAGCAATGGGTCATGCGGAAGCAGTTCGCGACACGGTTCGAACAGACGTCCGGCGATACCAGTGTGACCGCATGGGTTGGGGTTACCGACCAGACAACGCTTGCTTGCCGTGAGTTTCTCCGCAGCCGGGGCCGCACGGCGACACTGGTCGGGTTCGACAACAGCGCACTGGCTTCTGCCCATGGTTTCAGCAGTTATGATTTTAACGGCGCCGCGGTAATGCAGGCAATGGTGTCCTACGTCCTCGAGCCGCGCTGGAAGGCGATCCCCGACCGACAGGCTCAGCCTGTTGAGGTGGCCGGCTATGTCGTGCCGAGACGAACCGTCTCCCCGCGATAGTCGACTCGCCGACTGCAGTCACCCCGCCACCGGTGCCGTGGTCGCACGCTCTACCACCATGCCGTCTACCTCGTATGCAGGTGCAGTGACACTGGCACGCCCAGCCCTGTCGGGACGCAGCACGTGCGCGAGCATGCTGCTGACCACCGCGGCCGTACGGAAACTGTAGCTGGTCATCTGCCAGTAGGTTGCAGCGAATGTGTCGTCGAACCCGATGACCGACATGCGGCTGGGCACGTCGACCGAGTGAACACGAAGGAACTCAAGGCACTGCAGCGCGACGTCGTCGTTGGCCCCCACCCACGCCGTGATTGCCGGGTTGTCGCGAGCGGCCTCGAAGAGCGGTTGGAGCTGTATGCCCAGAGCGCGGCGATGCACGATGCCTCGCACCTGTTCTTCTGCCGTGGCCGCACTGATGGCTGAAGCCCCGGAGACTGCCTGCGGAGCGATGCCAAGCGGCCGCAGTGTTGCCAGTGTGCGCGCCACGTGTCGCGCAGCCGCTTCGTCATCTACGCTCACCGCAGCACTGAACTCCTGCACACCGCCCGACGCCCCCCTGAACACCTCATGCAGACCTGCCAGACGGTTCCGTGACCAGGCGTCGTCACCGAAGGTTGTGAAGTAGGCGATGTCCCGATGGCCCAGGCGGTGCAGATACCGACCGATATCGACGCCGCACGACCGTGTACCGGCAGAGACGTACAGTCGGCTCTTCTGCCCAGTCAAGGCAACACCGGTCAACGCGTCGTCTTCGTCGAGCAGTGCCACTGGGCAGCCAAACGACGCGAGGCGGGCCTCCAGGTCGGCCACCGACCGTGGGGACATCCCCATCGCCCAGACCATGAAGCCAAGGACTGCGCGGTCGCGCATGATCTGGGCAAACCCGGCATGTCCTGTGCAGACCTCGAGGGCGTCACCCCAGTACTCCACCGGCACTGTACACAGCCCCACACGTGACTGCGCGCACTGGCTCTCGAGCATCCTGAGTTTCTCGGATGTTCGCGCATCGAACAACTGCTGCCGGCCGCCGGTGTTGGCACGCGCCACCAGCACCACCGTACCCTGACCCCGTCGAGCGGCGGACCCACGCACACGGTAGCCACGGCGGTAAGATTCGATGACACGCCGCTCGACGAGAAGTGCCAGTGCTCTGCGCGCGGTCCGGTAGTTCACGGCGTGGGTGGCGGCAAGCTGCCCCACGCCAGGGAGCGGCTCGCCGGCGGCACATGCTCCTTCGGCGATGTCGCGCTCAATCCGCTCGGCAAGCAGCCCCGATGTTGTCTGCCGGGTACGAGACATGTCTGACTTCGGGCAGGTACGCACCTGGAGGGCGTTGCTCTGCCCTTCAGAACTCAACACAGTCCGCCTTCCTGGACGTACAGTCAGCACTCCCTCGCGGACCAGTCTCGCGACAGCCCTGGCGGCAGTCACGTACGAGACACCGGCGACTGCGGCAAGACCTCGTACGCCGGGCACTGTACGCTCTGCCGTTCGTCGACTTCGCTCAATCAGCAGGCGCAGGGTGTCTACCGCGTGCTCGAGAACCGGGGAAGGCCGGGTGCGGCTGGTTCGTCGCTTCGTGTCTTGCATACCTTCTATATATCAATATATCTGCTTGATGCACTATCTGCAACTGTCGTCCACGACCTGCAGCGCCTGTGACCATAGATTCCCTGATAACGGGCGGTGATGCCGTGTGTACCCATGATTGGAGGACACAATGGCCACTTCGGTACTGCGGCAGTTCCAATGCCTCGCGGCGGCCCTCTGCATCGCCGTCCCACCGGCAGTCCACGCCCAGTCGATGCCCCTCGGAACCAATTTCATTCCGCCCGGCTGGGGCGGCTGGTCGCTGGAGCGCGGCAACTACACCGATCTCTTTGCAGAGACCTGGCACAGCGTGAGCGGAAACGAAC
>CAZJJT010000143.1:0-9608 GCA_964546395.1 uncultured Fibrobacterota bacterium | reverse complement strand
CGGATGTCCCGGCCCACATGGCAGCTCTCCACCAGTAGCGGTCAGGCAGGGAACCGCCCCACGTTGAGCGCCCCGCATCCGGTTTGTCTGGGCCCCGAATCGGCACCGCGATTTGTCAGATACCACTGGGCACGAAGTGCCCGGCTACCACGAGATGGTTACGGAGTTGTGCCTATCGCCGGATAACCAGGCCCTGTCGTTCCACTCGTTCTCCGGACACAATCTCTGCCAGGTAGCAGCCGCTGCGCAGGGCGCCTATCGCAATGTGTCGCTGATGCCGCCCGATTGTCTCCGAGCCTGCGAGCGCACCGCTCACCGAGAACAACCGCACGGTCACATCGGCGGTACCCCCGTCACCGATCTGCAGCGTGGCCTTGTCACCTGCGGGATCCGTGGAGATTCTGAACCGCTCGGACGCCGAGGCCTGCATGTGAACCGTCACACCAAGGTCGTCAAACCCGAGGTCGTCAACCTGCAACACCGAATTCCCGTTTGGCCCGTCGGTCTGGCTGGTCGGATAGAATGCCGAGATCTGGATCGTAGCACTGTCGGCGGTGGTGTAGCCCGGTAACGCCAGGCTGAACGTGGTCCAGTCGGCGGCGGCGGCGCCGACCCTCAAGGTGCTGACGCCAATATTCGTTCCCTCGTCGAACAGAACGATGCGGATGAACATGGTGTCGTTGTTCTGCGGACTGAACTTGTAGGCGCCGGTAAGGTGCTCGGGATGGCCGGGCACTGCAAACGCCGGTTTGAAGGGGTAGTCGAAAGCATTGGTTACCGCCATGCCGTAGCTGCCGGTCATCTGAGTGAGCGATGTGTTGTTTTCAAGCCGGATGGAATACGCACCTTCGTTCGACGGGTAGTGGTCGGTTGACTTCGTGCACGAATAGAACGGCCCGGCAGCAAGGAAGTTCATCGTTGCCCACCCATCGGGGTCCTCGTAACTGCCGGTCGTGCTCCATTCCTCGAAACTGCCGTTCGGGATCTGGGCGGTGACGCAGACTGCCGTGGCGATGGACATGGCCAGGACGCACATGCTTCTCATGGTCTTCGTGTCGGTGATTATAGTGCTGACGCTGCACTGGGAGAGGAGGGGCATGATGCATGGGACGGACCGCGTGGTCTGCCGCACGATCCATTATCATTGATCCCGACCCCGAAGTCAAGACAATTAGGTCCCCGAAACCCGCGTTGGTTTCCCGAACTGTGCGGGGATAGAATCGCCGCATCGCTCGCACAGTATCGTACATCCGGCACCGGACCGTACAGGGAGGCGCGATGAACAGACTTCAGCGGAGTTGGGAGTTGTTCAGGCGTCCGGCGCAGTTGCTCAAGCGCACCTGGGGTGAGGGGTTCATCGGGTACGTGTGACAGAAGCGCAACTGCTGCTGGGTCAACACCCGGGCGGGGTAGGGGCGGCCGTGATGGCGGCACGGGCCGGTGTACACCGACTGGCTTGCGGCTATGGATCGGTACTACGACCGGGCCAACAAGCTGCAGATCAGCAAGGAAGCGGCGATGCTGACCTGGCGGCGCTTGCGGGCTGCGAGTGTGAGCAGGGCGGCCCGACCGGCAACTGCCAGCCCATGACCATGTGTTTCAAGTTGAGCCATGCGAATTCCGATCCGCCGCCCTGGGACGCGATGAAGAAAGCCTACGCTGAAGCGCGCGAGAAGGGTGAGATAGTCAACCCGCGCGACAATATCCTGCTGTTCAAGTGGATGGACAAGGACGTTATTCATTTCAACACCACACGCGTGATCCACCGCAGCGGCACGAGTGGTGTCGACCTTTCGGAGGCCGAGATCGAAGCGCGTCGTCAGCTGCGCCAGCTGCTGAAATTCTTCCGCACGAAGGTGCCCGGGTTCGAGAACGCGCAGCTGCACTCAGTGGCTCACCACATCGGCATCCGCGAGACACGTCGTGTGAAAGGTCTGGCCTGTCTCACCCGCACAGACTTCGAGAAGTGCAGCAAGTTTCCCGATGCCATCGCGCGGGTGAACTACCCCATCGATATCCACAACCCCGACGGGTCCGGGACCGAACATGCCCACATACCAAAGGGCGACTGGTACGAGATCCCCTTCGGATGCGTGGTGGCAAACGACCTGCAGAACCTGTTTGTCGGCGGTCGGCCAATCTCGGTTGACCATGCGGTGCACAGCAGCATGCGTGTCATGCCGCCGGCATGCACCGTGGGCTCCGCCGCAGGCATGGGTGCCGCCATGATGGTGGCGAAGGCCTGTTCGTCTCACGACCTCGACGGGTGCGACGCCCTTGTGGAACAGGCCGAGCCCGCAACGGGTGCCGCTACTCCCCAAATACCACTGATCGCGGTCGGGAAGTCAACGATTGCGTGGTTGCAGGCACAGCTCACGCAGGGCGGAAAATGTGCGGGTCGCCGGAAAGCAAACCGGCCGGCCCCGGCATGATCTGCCCCAACATGCGCATGGGGTCGGTGGAGGGAGTACTGCGAGCGCTGCAAAGATGCTGGAGATGAGCGCGTAGGAACGGCTGCCCTCTCGACGTGCTGAATCTTCCTGGTCGGAACATGAACATGCTGCCTGCCGGCTCGCCCTGTCGGGCCAGCGTTCCTTTGGGATGGCTGTGTAAAACCAGTGGCTATTTGAAATACAGTTCTGTAAGTGACTTATGTACTCCGGGAGCTCCAAACAGTGGGCAACTTCGCTTTTCCATCACGTTACCCAAGTCCTGAACTGCTTCTTTCGAGAGTTGTTTGAGTTCTCTTCCGGATGCCATTGCTCTTAGGAGTGAGCATGCCGACATCTCCAATAGCTCAACGTTCATCATGGTCCATGCAATGGAAGCGGGACTCATGGTAACCAAGCCATGATTTTCCATAAGGAAGCTATTGTACTTCTGAAGAAACGGTCTGAAGTTATCGGCCAGTTTTTGTGTGATAGGCTCTGCATAGGGGACAACGGGAACCGGACCTACTTCGTGTGTTGTTTCCGGATAGAACGGACGCATCAATAGATTGGGGCCATCCATGATGGCAAAAGAACAGACGCTTGGAGCATGGCAGTGCAAAACGGATTCAATATCGGGACGTTCTTCAAAGAATGTAAGGTACATCCACTTCTCTCCGGTAGGTCTGCGTTTCCCTTCAATGGTTTCTCCTTTGGCATCAACGAACACCAAATCTTCAGCCTGAATGTCTCCTTTGTTCATCATGGTAGGAGTAATCATAATCAGGCCATCTTCGAGTCTCCACGCCAGGTTTCCTCCATAGCCGGTTACATACATGTTCCGGGCCAGTCTATGGCATACGTTCACGAAAGCCTGTACCTCATCGGAATACTTCCTTACATACGGCATACTCTCTTCCTCTCAGTCCTTCACATCGATCTTGAGCGTGTACGCGTGCTCACACGGTTTCTCTGCGGGAAGGCGCACCGACAACCCCTCGTCGCCCTGCGTCCATTCGAGCCGGTCTGAGGACCCGAGCATACCTATCCGCTCGATCCGATCAAACGGAACTGAGGAACCGGCACCCAGGCTCCTGATCAGCGCGTTGCCTTCGGGCCAGCCAAGGAGCATTGCGTAGAGGCTGCCGCCCTTGCTGGTGAACCGGATATCCTGCGCGGAGAACGGCACGTCCTCCCTCTCTTTCATCTGGCCTTCGCCGACCACGGTGTCGCCTTCGCCGAATATCTCCCAGTGCCGAGTATCGAAGATCGCCTCGCCGTTGACATCGAGCCACTCCCCCAGTCCGGTGAGACGCTTCTCGGCCTCGCCGCAGATCGTGCCATCAGCCCGGGGGCCGACATTGAGCAGAAGGTTGCCGTTCTTGCTGACGATGTCGACGAGATCGTGCACGATGGTCGTGACCGATTTGAACTCGTCCTGTTCGGCATAGCTCCATGTCTTGTAGCTGATGGAAGTATCGGTTTGCCAGTACTCTCTGCGGAGCTCATTCAGCTTGCCGCGCTCGATATCGAATACCGCGGTGCCCTCCGGGAACCACCACTTGTAGTTGAGTACCACCTCCCTGCCCCACTCGAGCGCGCGGTTGTAGTAGTACGATGTCACCTTCGGGTGCCAGGGATGGAACTCCTTCTTGCCCCACCCGAAATCGAACCAGAGCAGATCGGGTTGGAACCGGTCTATCAAGTCGGTCGTGCGGCCGTACCAGTCTTCGATAAACTCCAGCGAAGCCGGCTCGTCGGCCGGGTGCGGCACACCGTAGAGACCTGCGTACTTCGGGTCCACCGTATCGAACTCTTCCTTGAACGTGAAGTAGCGCCAGTTGAATGCACGGTGGGACGACACGCCGAACTTGAGCCCTTCCCGGCGCACGACCGCTTCCAGTTCTGCAACGACATCGCGTTTGGGGCCCATGTTGACAGAGTTCCATTCGGTGAAGGGCGAGTTGTACATAGGGAACCCGTCGTGGTGCTCCGCCACTGGCACGACATAGCGTGCGCCGGTGCGCTTGAACAATCCGACCCACTGCTCCGGGTCCCATTTTTCGCCCCTGAACAGCGGGATGAAATCCTTGTACCCGAACTCCTTGTGGTTACCCCAGGTCTTGCGGTGGTACTCGAACTCATCGCACTCTTCGTTGTACATGTGCTTGGGGTACCACTCGGTGAACGCAGCCGGCACCGCGTAGGGACCCCAGTGAACGAATATCCCCAGCTTGGCATCCTTGAACCATTCGGGGATGGTGTACTGCTTGAGCGATTCCCAATCGGGTGTGTACTTGTCCGTCGTTGACATGTCTCTCCCTCGGGTGGCTTGTGATATCTGGCTGCCGACCGCTGGCCCTTCAGTGGTCTCTGTGGAGAAAAGTACGAATATCGCTGAGCCGCGTCTATGCATACCGACACTTCATCCATGTATATTTCTCACATTACGGCCTTGGCCGAAGGGAGAGAGGGTCGTGGAGATTGCCACGGGCATCCGGGTCTGGACCTGTGTACGCACCCCGGTGGCCCGGTGGGAGGCGGAGGACCTCTCGGCGCCCTACTGGCGTACATACTGGAACGACCGCCCGGGGTGGGAGGCCCGACTGGGTTCGACATGTGTGGCGCTTCTTCCCGAACGCCTGGTCGCTATCCCGCCCGACACACCCTTCTCCGGGCACAGCTCTACCGAGGCCCGCCAGCTGTACCTCCACTTCTCGCCCGGCCCTCCGTACGACACGGCGCCACCTGCTCTGCACTGGGCGGAGCTCGGCAACGGCTTGTCGAGTGCCATCCGCGAACTCGCTCAACTCTGTGACAGACAGGAGCAGGAGAGCCCCCGCGGCGCCCTGCTGGCACACCTGGTCTGTCACCACGCGCTCGCAGTGGTTCCACCCGGCACGTGGAGTCAGCGCGCCTTCGACCCACGTGTTGCACTGGCCATGCACAGCCTGGCGGGCACACCCGGCAAACCGCCTCGCAACCCGGAACTGGCGAAGCAAGCCAGGATGAACACCAACGCGTTCATCCGCCTTTTCCACTCTCAGACCGGCCAGTCGCCGCAGGCATGGTCGAAGCGTCACCGCATAGAGGAAGCCTGCCGGTTGCTCCATCACTCACGCATGTCTATCGAGCAGATTGCCGAGCACACCGGGTTCTGCGATCGCGGCCACTTCTCGCGGGTCTTCACCAGCCTGCGCGGCGTAGGCCCCGCCCAGTTTCGCAAGCGCCTGTAGTGCCCGAGTACCTCCTGGGCCAGGAGCGACAGACTCGAAGTGTTCCACCCGGATGCGAGAAATCTCCATATACTGATGAGCCCCGTCCATGGCATGTTGCTCTGTCGTACCCTATTGTATCCCCATGGAAGAAGTTTCACTGCCCTGGGGAGGGGACATGGGATCGGTCATCAGGAGTTCCATCACGCGTTTTTCATCCATACTCGCCCTGGTCTGGTCCGCAGCAACGGCAGCAATGCCGACTGCCTGGCTGACCATCAGCCGCCCGCAGCACGACCACTGCATCTATATGCTGCGAAGCGGCACCTGGGAAGTGTACACGCTCTACCAGGCGCCGCAAGGCGAGACTCCCAACCCCGGCCAGTGCGCTTTCTCGCCGGACGGCAGACAGATTGCGTTCATTCTCAAGGAGGACGGGCAGCCGGGCGGGATCTACAAGGTCAACAATGACGGCACCGGTCTCACGAAGGTCTGCAACACCTTCGCCTTGACGAATGCAGCGTTCACCAGGACCTGCTGGACCGAGCAGGGGCTGTTCTGGACCGAGATAACACGCGACATCTACTGGGCCGACCCGGCCACAGGCGAACGCAAGGTGCTGGGAACGCTGAGCCAGGACCGGCGCGGCGAGCAGTTCTCCATGTCGGTCGACGGCACCCGGGCCTACCTTCGACTCGTGGACGCCAGTTCACACGGCAATGTGGGCGGCATGTTCTTCGAGGTCGGGCCACATGCCTCGGGCATTGTCAACGAACGCTACTTTGAACCCATGCACTGGGACCACGGGAACGTGATGCTCAACGATGGCAGCGCGGTGCTGTGGGTGGTATGGAACTGCGAGCTCTACGGTTACCCCGGTCCGTGCGACCAGTATGAGGCGGACAATGTGTTCGTGAAGCATGACTGGCATGGCATGGAAGACTCGTGGGAGATCCTGGTCCCACCGAACCCGGCGACCATGATCTCGGGCAAGGCACCCTTCACCACGCCGGCTTCGGATGACCACCTGGTGATACTCAAGAACGGGTGGTGGGTGTGGAACATGGCGACCGACGAGATGCTCAATGTCTACCCCGAGCCGCTCGAGATTGCGCCGGGCGGACCGCTGTCCGATGGGATCATCGGTTTGGGGTGGTGGTACCAGATTCACTACGGGCAGTTCTGGCTGGGCGAGCTGCCCAATCCTCACGAATCGCCGGCGATCGCCATCGACAAGACAGAGATCATCTTCACCAATGACGTGCAGCCCATCGCCACCCAGTCTGTTGCGGTCTCCAACATCGGGACGGGGACACTGGCACCTGTCACTGCAGCCGAAAGCCCGGACGTTCCGTGGCTCACGCTCACTGTTGGCGGCACGGGCAATGCCCAGACTATCACCGTGGCACCTTCTTCGAGCGGCCTGGCAGCGGGCAACCACACAACGACCGTCACGGTGTCCGGGGGTGGGGCAACGAACACACGCACCTTCACCGTCACACTGGCAGTCGATGCCCGTCTCCTTGCGCCGTCATCACTCGCGGCAGTCCACAACGCGGGCACCGTCTACCTTGCATGGTCCGACCACAGCGACAACGAGACCGGGTTCCAGGTAGAGCGTCGGGAACAGAGCGGGACCTTCGCGCCGCTGGCCCGGACCGCCGCCGAGGTGACAGCCTATGCTGATACGACAACCACTCGCGGGGTGACATATGAGTACCGAGTTGCGGCGGTTGATGGCAGCGGCAGCTCAGAGTGGTCCGATACGGCCGCGGTCAGCATTCCCGCGCAGGCCATTGTGGTGACAGCGCCCGTGGCTGGTGAAACGTGGCACCAGGGTCAGTCGATCCGGATCACCTGGACCGCGCCCACGGTCACCACGGTCATGATACAGCTGTCGGTGGATGAGGGAGAGACCTGGAGGACCATAACCGCCACCGGCGGCATCGCGCAGACCAGTCCGCTCTGGGGCGACTACGCGTGGACTGTCGACCCGGCGTTCGGCGAGAGCCAAAGCGCACAGGTACGTATCACCCAGTACCAGGACCTCACGGTGGCCGGGTACTCCGGGGTGTTCTCCATCACTCAGAGCAGCAGTACGGCCGACAGCAAAGCCGGTGCTGACAGGCAGCATGTGCAAGTGTACGCGAGGAACGGGCTCATCTTTACCGCCCGAGACGCCGTGCCGATCACCGTGGAGTTGACCAGCATGCTGGGTGAACGCGTGGCTCTGCTTTCGGGTGTGCGACAGGTGGTGCTGTCGGAGAGGCTCCCGGCCGGAGTGTACCTGGCCCGAGTCACGCTGGGCGACGGGAGCACGAGACGTGCGAGGACTTTCGGTGTGACGATCCCGGAGTAGAAGCTTCTTTTGGTGGCGTGCACGCGATTCCTCATGATCTTCTGCAGTCCGGGACGCCAGAAGGTTCCCGAAGGCACTTCGCGACAGGGAACAGTGATATTCGACGAGTAGTGGCACCGGTTGCGCGTCCAGCAGGAAGAGAAAAGGTCTATCATGTACCATCTATTTTCGAAACACACCCGATCAAGGGCGCGTTACTGTTGTCAGAGGATACGAACGAGGAATGGGCCATGGTGAGCACAAGCGACAAGACAATCATTCGGGAATTGGCTGCGAAAATCGCGGAGATTGCCGCATTGCCGGTGCAAGAGGAAAAACGCGACTTATGGCGCAAGCTCAACGCGCGCGCTCCGGTGCGCCCCATGGTCATGATCGACCAGGTGTGTTGGAACGAGATGAAGGTCGGCGATGAGCTTTCGCTGCAATGCGAGGGTGACGAGTGTCGCGGGTATGAACAAACCCTGCGGCGCTGGTTGTTTCAGTGGAACCACTTCCCGGTCGACATGGTGATGGAACCGTTCATTCGCGTTCCCAAAGCGATACACAACACAGGCTTAGGAATCAGAATACAGGAACATGTCGCCGTCCAGGACCCGACTAACTCGGTCGTCGGGCACAGTTATGACAACCAGTTCCAGACAGAAGAAGACCTCGAAAAGATCAAACAGCCCGTGGTAACGCACGACGCGGCCGAAACCGCCCGTCGCCTGAGTGTCGCGCATGAGCTCCTTGACGGACTGCTCGAGGTGCGTCCGTGGGGCGCCGATCCGTACCTGTCGCTGTGGGATCCGATTTCGATGTGGATGGGAGTCCAGGCTGCGCTCATGGCGCTGATCGAGAAACCCGACTACATGCACCGGCTGCTCGCCCGCATGACCGACGGGTATCTGAGCATGCTTGACAAATTAGAGCAGCAGGGGCTCATGTGCACTCAGCAGAGTCTCGTTCACTGCACCGGCGCCTGGACCGATGATCTTCCCGCGCCCGGGTACGACCCGTCCAAGCCTCGCACCAAGGACCTCTGGATGTTCGGCTTGGCACAGATGCTCGCGACGGTCTCGCCTGATATGTTCCGGGAATTCGAAGTCGACTACGCCGGCCGTATCTGTGAGCGGTTCGGTCTTGTTTACTACGGTTGCTGCGATCCGCTGGACGGCAAGATGGCCGAAGTGCGGATGATCCCCAACGTTCGGAAGGTCTCGATGAGCCCCTGGGTTGACCAGGAACGCGGTGCCGAACAGATAGGCCGCGACTTCGTATACTCCCGCAAGCCGAACCCCGCGTTTCTCGCGCCAGGCACCTTCAGCCCCGATCAGGTCCGCAACGACCTTGTCGCCACCCGCGACACCTGCGCCAGGCACGGCTGCCCGCTGGAAATCATCTTGAAAGACATCAGCACCGTCCACTACGAACCGCAGCGTCTGTTCCAGTGGGCTCGCATCGCCATGGAGGTCGTTGGCGGCTGATAGATTCTTCCCCCACGCAGGCGAGGTGGCGCCAAAGGCCCCCTCGCACCTGTTTCCTGAACTCTCGCGGCGAGAGTCCCGTCAAATGATAGATAATATGGATGACCGCCTCCACTTGCTGGGGCTGGTTACCCGGATA
>CAZJJT010000142.1:0-9621 GCA_964546395.1 uncultured Fibrobacterota bacterium | reverse complement strand
GCCATGAAATGCGGCTCGACCAGGCCGGTAATCAGCCTGAACCCGGCCTTGACAAAGCGTGCATTCAGTTTCACCGTGCTGCCCGACCAGCTCTTGCCCGGCAGTTCGGCCAGGGCGCTGTCGTCTTCGGCGTCGTGGTCGGCAATCGTGTACCGCCCGCAGACATCGGCGCCGAACATATCCCGGCGCTCTTCAGGGGTGCTCACCCGGTGCATGCCGGTCGCCACGAGCACCACGATCGCTTCGCGCGCAACACCGGCCGATTCGACATGGGCAAGCAACCGCGCGAGGAACCGGGAGTAAGGCACCGGCCGTGTGATATCGGACACCACCACCACGACCTCACCCGCGCGCCGCTTCGCCAGTGCCTGCGAGAGCGAGGGGCCGTCAACAGGCTTCTGTACCGCAGCCAGCACTGCCTTCGCTTCATCGGGGACGGGCGCGGGGAAGGCAGACTCGTATATGACGGCACCGTCGGGTAGCTCGAGGCCAACGCTCTCAGTTCCACAGAGAAGAGTGACTGCCCTCATGTGCATACGGAAGCAGCAGGAGGGGAGAAGGCTGTCTGCTGTTGGGCCAGGGACCGCAGCGGAAATGCGCGCAGTCTGCCTGAGGCAGGCGAGCACATTGCAGCGTAGGGCCCGGTGCCCTCAGCCGCGAAGCGGCGCTGCTGCGGGGCAGGCCCCCAATGACACAGCGGGATAACCCACGTCTTCATGCCATGTTCCTTATGATAGCGAAATCTCCGGTCCGGGCCGCTTCGAGTATCGGTCCCATGTAGTCATCGACTTGCGCAGCCGTGAGCGGCACCGGCATGTTCTTCAGTTTCATTTCGAGTTGCGGGTTCTTGGCAGCACCCAGTGCACGGTCTATGTGTGCCTGTGTGAACCCCTTGACATCCGCGAGTTTCACCGGGAAATCAATCGCGCGTGACAACGCTACCATCCCCTCGGCAACTGCCAACCCCAAATCGCGGCCATGGAGTTTCGTCAGCTCAGAGGAAATGTACCCGGCCGCCTTCAGTATCGCCCCGACATCCTGGAGCTGCGGCTCGATTGCGGGTGCGAAGAACACCGTGTAGTAGGGGTTCATGAGCGCGCAGGCACGGCCATGCGAGAGCACATCGACAAGCGAGAAGCTGGTGAGGTGCGCGCCGTTAGTGCCGCCGACCATGATCGCGTAGCCGCCGAGATCGGTACCGAGGCCGAGGGCCTCGCGGGCCTCGAGATCCCGGCCGTTGTCGCAGGCGCGCTTGATATGGTTGACGATGATCTCGATGCCGAGGAGCGCAACCGGCTTCGCCTTCGCAAGCGCATCGCCCTTGAGCCCGTAGTACACCTCGAGACAGTGTGCGACGCCGTCCAGGCCGCCATCGGCGGTGAACCCCGCCGGCATGCTGGCCGTGGTCGTGTAGTCGAACAGCGCCCGCTTCGGCACGATCGCGTCATCGACAATGAGTTTCTTCTGGTTGGTGCTTACATCAGTGACATTCGAGTACTTCGTCAGGTGTGCGCCGGAGGATGCGGCCAGTTGGACCGCGACCATGGGGAGCATCGCGGTGTTCTGCTGTGCGAGCATCTCGGTAACCTTGCCCACACCGAAAAACTGTTCGACATCGGGGTGGGAGCCGGAGAGTGCAGTGAGCGCGCAAGCGGCCTTGCCGGCATCAATGACGCTCCCGCCGCCCACTGCGACGACTGCGTCGGGTGCGCGCGAAGCGATTTCGTCGGCAATGCGTCGCACATCCTCACGCGGTGCGTTGGGGTCGGCGCCGGGGATGAGGTCGCTGACGATGGACACCCCGGCTGAGTTGAGCGCCTCGCGTGCCTTCTTGTGAAGCGGCGCTGCCCACGAGGCACCGACCCCGTCGGCAATCACGGCAACCCTGCTGCCGAGCGGGGCGACGTGGGTGCCGAGTTGCCCGAAACAGTCGAGGCCGTGGAGATAGCTCTCGCCCTTGAACTGGTGGAGAAGGTCGTTGGCTCGGGTGAAAAGGGGATTGGTGGGCATGAAAGACCTCCTGAAGGTCAGTGGTGGTCGGCAGAAGAGAGGATCTCAGTCACAATCTCAAACACAGTCTCAATCCTGATCCTTCGCCTGGCTGTGGCCTTCTGCAGGGAAGGAGCAGGACAGTGATGGAGATTGAGACTGAGATTGTGATTGCCATTCCCCGCTTCTCCTACATCTGTGTTTCCTCAATATGTCTCCTCATCGCCTGTTCCGCCCCCGTCGTGTCACTGCGTTCCATCGCGTCGATGATTATACGGTGGAAGGCGACGGTGTCGCGAATCTTATCGCCTGTACGACACAAGAGCATCCGGCAAAGCAGCACGCGCGCGTCCAGCCGTCTGAGCGTATCGTGAAGGTAGCGGTTACCGCTCAGTTGCGCGATGCTGAGGTGGAATGCGCTGTCGCGCCTGAAGACTTCAAGGCGATTCCCCCCGTCAACTTCGCGCTCGCACGACTGCTGCAGTGTTTCCAGGCGGGCAAGGGCTGCGGGGTCAATGTGCTGCATGGCCAGGCGAAGGGCAAACACCTCGAGTTCTGCGCGAAGTGTACGAATCTCACGGATATCGTCCTCGCTGACTGTCGCGACTTCACAGCCGCAGCGCGGCCGCATCGTCACCAGTCCGAGTTCTGCCAGCCGTCGCACCGCCTCACGAACCGGGGTGCGGCTCGCGCCGAACGTTGCGGCAAGCTGCTCCTCGGTGAGTCTTGCACCGGGTGCATACTCTCCTGCGAGAATACGCTGAAATACCTGTTCAACCAGGTGGTCAACCACCGACGGAAATGCAGTCGCCGTGGTTACCATCAGGCCGCCCCCTTGCGCGCAATCGCCGAACGGGCTGCCCGTATCACTGATGGTACGTCGAGACCGGCGCGCGAGAGAATCTCCGCGTAGGCGCCGGATTCCCCGAAACGGTCGGGGATGCCGACGCGGACCACGGGAACCGGGTGGCGCTCACAGACGGCTTCGCAGACCGCGCTTCCCAGGCCGCCGTGCACATTGTGCTCTTCGACGGTGACGATGGCGCCGGTTTCGCGCGCGGCCTGTTCGACCAGATCGCTGTCGAGCGGTTTCACCGTGTGCATGTCGATCACGCGCGCCGATATCCCGTCCTCCTCGAGTTCGTGCTGGGCGGCGAGTGCCACTGACACCATGGTGCCGGTCGCGACAATGGTGACATCGGCGCCCGCTTCTACCACGACTCCCGTGCCGATTGCGAAGGGGTGTGAATTCCTCTGGTAGAGCGTCGGGACCGCCTCGCGGGACAGGCGCAGAAACACAGGACCGTTGTGGCTGAGTGCGGCCTCTAAGGCCATCGCGGTTTCGGTGACATCGCTGGGGGCGAGTACGGTGATGTTGGGGATACCGCGCATTACGGCCGTGTCTTCGACCGACTGGTGACTGGCCCCGTCGGCGAAGTCGGAAAGCCCGGCGTAGCCGCCTGCCATGATCACGTGGAGTTTGGGATAGGCAACCTGGGCGCGCACCTGGTCACCGGCGCGAAGGGCGATGAACAGCGCGAAGGTGCTCATGACAGGTATGTAGCCGGATGCCGCCAGGCCGGCGGCCACGCTTGCCATGTTGGCTTCGGCGATACCCACGTTGAAGAAGCGGTCGGGATAGGCGCCTGCGAACAGCTTCGTCTGGGTGGAACTGGAGACATCGGCGTCGAGTACGACGAGTTTGTCGTTTTTCGCACCGAGTTCCACGAGGGTTTCACCGAATACCTGTCGCTGGGGTTTGCTGGTCATGCTGCCTCTGGGTCTGCCTGTTCAGGTTGCGGTTCTACCACGAAGGACACGAAGGTCACGAAGGAGCAAGCAAGGGGGGATGCGCAGTACCTGCCCATGTTTCTCTCCGTGTCTTTCGCGCGCTCCGTGGTCCATGCTCCTCAAATTCCTCATGCCGCGCTCAGTTCGCTGGTTGCCACGGCATAGTCCTCATCCGACAGCGGCTTGCCATGCCACGCCGACTGGCCTTCCATGAACGAGACCCCTTTTCCTTTCACGGTGCGGGCGATAATTGCCCGCGGACCGTTTGTCGCTTCCTGGGCCCAGGTAAGGGTCTCGTACACGCCGCGGCAGTCGTGACCGTCGCACTCCTGCACGTCAAGACCGAACGCACGGAACTTCGCGGCAATGTCGCCCATGGGCATGATCTGCTCGGTGGTGCCGTCGAGCTGCACCCCGTTGACATCGGCGACAATGGTGAGGCTGTCCAGTTTGTACTTGACCGCCGTCGCAATGCCTTCCCAGTTCTGGCCCTCCTGCAGCTCGCCGTCGCCGACCAGCACATAGGTGCGGTAGCGCTTGCCGGCGAGTCGTGCGGCCAGCGCCATGCCGACACCCACCGAGATACCCATCCCGAGTGAGCCGGAGGACATCTCTACACCCGGCGTCTTGTGCATGTCCGGATGGCCCTGGAGCATGGAGCCGGTGCGTCGAAGGGTCTTCAGGGCATCGGCAGGGAAGAAGCCTTTGCGGGCAAGCGCGGCGTAGAGGATTGGCGCGGCGTGACCTTTTGAGAGCACGAAGCGGTCGCGATCGGGCCAACGGGGCTCTTCCGGGTTGACCGTGAGGACGCTGCTGTAGAGTGTCCAGATAATCTCCGTAGAAGAGAGCGAGCCGCCGCAATGTCCGGAGCGTGCTCCGTAGGCAGCGTCGATCACGGTACGACGCAGTTCGGTGCAGGCGGAGGTCATCGCTTTGAAATCAGGTGTCATGCGTTCGTGCTCCCAGTGAGGTATGGCTTGAGGAATGTGACGGCCTGTCTGGCGGCGGTGTCGGGGTCGGGCTTGGGCAGGATTTCCACCGAAAGCCACCCGTCGTAGTGCATGCGCCGAAGTGAGTTGAAGAACGCAGTGAAATCGGTGTGGCCCTGCCCGGGGGCAAGGCGGTTGGAGTCGGCAACGTGGATGTAGCCGACATGCTCGGCGAAGCGCTCCAGCTCACCGCCGATCGTGCGGTCTTCGATATTCATATGGAATATGTCAGGCATGAGCTTCATGTTGGGGCGGTCAACCTGGCGCATCAGTGCGGCGCCCTGTTCCACCGAGTTCACAAAGTTGATCTCGTAGCGGTTGACTGGTTCGAGGATTAGGGTGACGTCCTTGGGGGCCGCGTAGTCTGCCAGATCACGGGCGACTTCACAGAAGCGGGACGCAGCTGCTTCGACTGGTTCGCCCCGCTCCACGAACCCGCGGGAGCGACCGACATTGACCATGGCGCCGAAGCGGGCCGCCAGGTCAACCATTCCCCTGAACACCGAGATCACTTCCGAGCGCTTCGCCGGGTCGGTGGTGGTGAAATAGAGTCCGAGGCCGGCAAAGACCTGCCCAGTGGAGATGCAGGGGCAGGCGAGATGGTGCTTCGCCAGGAGTGATTCGAGGCGGTCGGCATCAACCTGGTTGGCGGTCTTAAGGGCCAGTTCAATGCCGTCATAGCCGTAACCAGCTGCTTTTTCAATGGATTGCTCGATTCCACGCCACACCACGAACGCGTCTGGCATGGCATCCTCGGTGGCAACTGCTACGGCTAGCTTGGGCATTCTGGGAGTTCCCGCTTCAGTTTGTACATTGTATACAATCGGCAATATAGTGCAAGATGGGGGGATTGTCAACGGGGTACCGCACGAAGCTCCCGACGCCAGCATCACCACTCGCTTGCACGGGCTTCTATTTTCGATGCCGGACTTTGGTATGCACCACGGGCCAGGCCCGGCAGGAACCACGATGGACATCAACGAAGCACTGCACAGAATCTTCGGCTTCGGATCATTCCGGCCGAACCAACGGGAGTTGGTTGAAGCGATCCTCGGCGGCAGGGACTGCTTTGCAGTCATGCCCACGGGGGGCGGAAAGTCGCTCTGCTACCAACTCCCCGCACACCTGCTGCCGGGCACATGCCTGGTCATCAGTCCGCTCATCGCTCTTATGAAGGACCAGGTCGATGCGGCCCGCGAGACGGGGCTGAAGGCGGCGTGCTGCAACAGCTCGCAGAACGAGGGCGAGCGCCGCGAGGCCCTTCGTGGGCTGGCAGAGGGTTCGCTTGACATGCTGTATGTCTCCCCGGAGCGGTTCGCGCTCGAGTCGTTCCAGCGAACGCTGGCCCGCTCCCCGGTCAGTTTCGTGGCGGTCGACGAAGCGCACTGCGTGAGCGAGTGGGGCCACGACTTCCGCCCCGACTACCTCCTGCTCGAATCACTCACGACACTGCTTCGCGCGGCCCCGCTCGCGGCGTTCACCGCCACTGCCACGGCACGGGTACAGCAGGACATCGTGGCGCGGCTGCGGCTGCGCAACCCGTTTGTGGTGCGCGCATCGTTCAACCGACCGAACCTGTTCTACGAAGTGGTGCCGCGGAGCAACCCGCGTCGCCAGATTGCCCGGATTGTGCAGGCCAACCGCGGCCAGTCCGGTATCGTGTACCGCATGACCCGCAAGTCGGTGGAGAGTACCGCCGACATGCTGACGAGGCAGGGCGTGAAAGCGCTGCCGTATCACGCCGGGCTCGATGATGCCGTGCGGGCGCGCAACCAGGAAGCGTTCGACCGCGACGAGGTCGATGTGGTGGTAGCGACGATTGCGTTCGGGATGGGGATCGACAAACCGAACGTGCGCTACGTGGTGCATGGCGACCTTCCGAAGAATATCGAGTCGTACTACCAGGAGACCGGTCGGGCAGGAAGGGATGGTGAACCGGCGCGGTGTACGCTGCTGTTCAGTGGCGGTGACGTTCCTCGGATACGGCACTTCGTCGACCAGGTCGAAGACGAGGCCGAGAGGGAGCGGCTCCTGCGGGCGCTGCGTACCATGGCCACCTACGCCGTGAGCGAGAGCGCGTGCCGCCGCAAACAGCTCCTGGCGTATTTCGGCGAGCCATACGGCGATGAGAACTGCGGGGCCTGTGACGTGTGCACGGCAACCGGGGAGCGGGTCGACGCGACAGTTGATGCGCAGAAGCTGCTTTCGGCGATTGCACGAACAGGATCTCGCTTCGGCGCGTCACACATCGCCGCCATCGTATGCGGCGCGCAGACCGCCCGTATCCGCGAACTGGGCCATGACAGGCTTCCCACGTATGGCGTGGGCAAAGACCGCGACCGCCAGTACTGGCGCACCTTGACCAGCGATTTGCTCACCACCGGGGTCGTGGTGCAGAGCGAGGGGCAGTTCCCTGTACTGGGTTTGGGCGAGGGTGCTGCCGAAGTGCTGCGCGGCACGCGGAAGTTCCTCGTGCGGAGAACTGCTCAGCCGGCAGCCCGTGTGAAGGAGTCACTCCCGACCGGCGGGCTGTTCGACCGGCTCAGGGAAGTCCGCAGTACGCTTGCCCGCACGCGCCGTGTTCCTGCGTACATGGTGTTCAGCGACAGGACCCTGCGGGACATGGCAGAGAAACGGCCGCGCACTCCCGCCGAACTACTCTACGTCCACGGGGTGGGCGAGGCGAAGATGGACGCGTACGGCGCAGCGTTCATTGCTGTGCTGAATGCGCACCAGCAGGAATCGGGGAGCAGCGTGGTTCCCCAAACTCAGTGATGGCCTGCAGTATCTCCGGCAACGATACCCGCCAGCGCTCCGTAGGTACGTTCTCGGAGATCTGGATCCACACCTGACCGCTGTGGCCGGCCTGGGCCAGGAGGTCCTCGGCACACTCGCGGATGGCGTCGGGATCGGCAAGGTGGACCGATGACGGGAAGTTGACAAACAGACGCATGTGCGGCCAGAGCAACAGGGCGGTCGCGGGTGACGTGTCTCCATCGGGGGGCGGGTTGAACGAATCGATGCCGCCCATGCCCGAATGTGTGATCGCCTCGTGCAGCCCCTGCTGATCGCCGTCGAGATGCACTATCACCGGCCGTCCGCTGTTCTCGAGCCGTGCCGCCAGCTCGCGATACAGGGGCACGCAGTACTCCAGGAAGTTCGCTTCGCCGATAAGCGGGGCCGTGATATTATCGGGGATGTCGATGAACTCAGCCTCGGAATCCGCCGTGATATCGCAGGCTTCAAGGGACAGGCGCCGCATCTGCTCCACACAGGGGGCAACGCGATCCGGGAAACAGGCGAGATGGTATGCGAAGTTTTCCATGCCGACCCACTCTATCCAGAGCTGCTGGTAGGGCGTGCGCGGAAGCCGCACAAGCGGAAGGCCATCATCGCCAAGGTCGCTTTGTGCCCGTGTGAATGAAGACTCGTCTCTCTCGATGCGACAGTCGGCCAGGTACGATTCCAGTATGCGATAATCGTCGGGCCCTGTCACGTAGTACTTGCGCACCGACGGTGAACCGTAGCCGGGTTCTGAGCAGCTCTCCTGGGCTATTGTGCCGACCGGGGTGGTGATCGTGTTCCTCCAGCCGGGCCTGCCGTTTACCTCCACTTCCTCCGAGGCATGCGTGCAGTGCGGCGCCACGGTTCGGGTGACAGTGCACCAGCGGAGCAGCCCCATGGCATCGCGCCCCAGTACCCGCCATATCTCTTCGTCGGGTGCCGCAAGGTTGTCGTACTGCACAAACGGCACGCGGTCCAGCGGCCAGCCGTAGATGACCGCCCGCATGCGTTCCCGGTTCGTCATGTGGGCCATGCATTGCCTCCAATCCTGTCTACAAGATAGCGTGCAGGGGTGAATGCCGGAATGGACGATACAGGCGAAGGGGTGGATTATATTACTGCGCGTATGTCGCCACGAACGGAATCGAGGAGTGGCTGTGCAATTACGTATCTCTTTGTGGCCCTTTGTCAGAGGTGGATTTTATGACTGTATTTGATGGTATTCTCTCCTGTGAAATCCTGCCCACTGAGACCGAGCGGGAGGCGCTTGGGCAGCCGATTACCGCACAGTTGACAGTCACGAAGGCGGGGTATTTCCGGCGACCCTCGCGTTGCGAGATCGAGCGATACCCGGGGTTGGGGGAGTCGCTGCTCATCTACTGCCTGGGCGGCCGCGGCACGTATCGTGTCGGCACGACACGCGGGACATTGGTTCCGGGACAGGTGGTGTTTTTCCCGGAGCGCGTGCCGCACGAATACGGCAGTGACCATACGACCAGGTGGGAGATCTACTGGATCCACTACGCGGGGTCACTCCAGGCAGCACTCCACCGGTTTCTGGGCATCAGCGCCGATTCGCCGGTGCTCGAGATCGGCAGGGACGAGTCGGTGATTCAGAGTTTCGACACGATTATCGGCGAGATGGAGGATTCGTTCGCGGCGCCGAATATCACGCGTGCCTCTCTGGAAGCCGCACGGCTGTTCGGCCTGCTCAATCGCGCGTCAACGCGGACTACCGCACCGCGCAATCGCTCTCACCAGTTGCTGTCGCTGGCCAAGGAGTACATGCGGCAGCGCCTGTCCGACACTGTCACGCTGAGTAACCTTGCCCGTAACGCGAACCTGTCTCCCTCACGGTTCTCGACCGAGTTCCGCCGCCTGTCCGGGTACTCGCCGGTCGATTACTTCATCCGGCTGAAGCTCCAGCATGCGTGCAGGCTCCTCAAGACTACGGACCTCAGCGTTGGGCAGGTGTCGCATGCTGTCGGGTATGACGATCAGCACTACTTCTCGCGGCTGTTCAGGCGTGTGATGGTCCCGATCTTTGTGGATGAAGACGGGTTACTGA
>CAZJJT010000141.1:0-9659 GCA_964546395.1 uncultured Fibrobacterota bacterium | reverse complement strand
TGATGCTGTTGCGGTTGGCGACGACGACCTTCAGTACGGGGCGCAATGGCTCGCGCAGCAGGCGCAGGCCTATGGCGTGCCCCTGCTGTGCGCGAACTGTACCGACCGCAGCGGTGGCACCCTGTTCGAGCAGTACCGGGTGGTGGTGCGAAGTGGTCTGCGCATCGCCGTTGCCGCGGTAGTCACTCCCGAGCGGCTCTTTCCCATCGACACATCGGTCGTAGTTGTCGACCCGGTAGAGTCGCTCGCCGGTCTCGGCGACAGCATGCAGGCCCGCTCGGATGTGCAGGTGGTGCTGGCACACCTGGGCGAGGAGGCGTCTGCCGAGCTTGCGGCGAACCTGCCGTGGGTCGAACTCGTTGTCAACGGCCACCGCAAGCGCAGCCCGTCGGTGTCCCGACGTGTCGGTGGCACCGAGGTGCTGGGGTTCGCGTTCCAGGGCAAGGCCCTCGCGGCAGTTGAGGTGAGTGTCGCGGACATGCAGCTCGTGCCGGGTTCGGCCCACTGGATCCCTGTGTCGCCGGAACTGCCGCGCGACTCCGCTGCCGTCCAGGTGGTCCGCATCGACAGCCGTTCGCCCGTGCAGGCGCCGCTCGACCTGTATCTCATGAGCCGGTGTCCCCATGGGCTCGACGCGCTTGGGCAGATGACAGCATTTGGCGAGCAAGCCCCTGCGACGCCCTGGGAGGCGTGGTTCATCGGAACTGTCGACGACAGCGGAGACCTCGAGTCGCTGCACGGCCCCGAAGAGGTGCGAGAAGAGATGCAGTGGCTGGCGCTGCAGGCGCTCTACCCCTCGCTGTGGCATACGTTCCTCAGACAGCGCTCGCGTGAACGCCACACACCGGCACCCGTGCTGATGCAGTTGCTTGGCGCCGACTCGTCGGCGCTCGCGGCCTGGGTCGGTGCGTACGGGGCCGAACGGCTCGCCATGCACTACCGCCGCTCGATGAGGCTCGGGGTCAACGGCTCACCCACGCTGCTGCGCGCCAATGTGCCGCTCGACATCGATATCACCGCCGAGCGCCTTCTCTGGGCGAGCTGTCACGCCGACGGCGCTGGAGGCCCTGCGTGCGATTCACTGCCCGAATGCCTTGACCATGCCGACTGCCGGCAGGAAGGCACGGTCGGGTACTGCGTGGGAGAGGGACGCACGCGGCGGTGTGAGTTCCGCAGCGACACGAAATTCACGTTCACGGTGCTGAGTGTCGACAGCGTGCCGGGCGAAGCCGAGAAGGCGACCATCGCCACTACGCGGGAGCTGTTCCCGGCGGTGCAGGTGAAACGAGTGCACCCGGGCTCACGCGCCGGTCGCAGGCTCGTGCAGAAGCTCCGCCCGGATGCTCTTCCACTGTACCTGTTCGACCGGGATGCCGCGAGCGCTGCCAACTTCGCACGGGTGGCGGACGGTCTGGAGTTGCGCGGTGGCTTCTACACGTTCAGGCCCGGTGTCATGCCGGGTTCCTTTTTCATCGGTCGGCCCGAACGGCCGGGTGACGTGCTCGTGCTCGTGGACCCCCTGCTGCCGTCACTCGGTGAACTGGTGGAGGAGCTACGCGGCCCGGTGCGTGTTGCGCCTGTGTTCTACGTGCCACCGGAGGACAGGGACATCGACGCCGAAGACCGGCTCCGACTCGAGGAGTCGCATCGGTGGTTGGTCCTGGCTGCGACCGACAGTGGCGCGTTCGCGCATTACCTGCAGAGCTATGCCGCCGATCCCGGCTCGAGCAACTGGGTGCTTCACCTGCCCGAGGGCACGGACGCGGCACGGTTGGCCCGCACCGTTGTCGCTGATTCGGCAGCACTGGCGGGTCAGTGGCGGTTTCTGCGCGAACTGGATATCCGTACGCCGCTTGCGGTGCTGCGCAACAACCGTCATCTCGCAGTTATCGAGACTCCCGAGGAGCTTCGTCGGGCTCTCGGGACACGGTAAGTGCGGGCAGCCAGAGCAGGGCGCTGTGCGGGTCCCGGCCGGCCGATCCGCCGCATGCACCACGACAGGACCTCGCCGGCAACCCGGCTCCGCCAACCATATGCGTCACTCCAGAACGTGTCAGCAGGCGTCCGCCATCGACACCACGCTCAAGCGCTTCCTCAGTTGCGCGCACGTGGACGGCTTGTCAACCGTGATTTCCACGGCATGCGGCAGGCCCGGGTACAGATCGAAGCAGTTGTCACTGGCCTTGTATCTGCCGCCACGCAGGTGGAACGTGACATAGTTCTGGAACGTCTTCGCACGGAACACCAGCCGGAACGAACGCACCCCGGTCCGTTTCACAAGAGGATTCAACTTCTCGCGCGGCAGTGCCACGAACCGTGTCGAGGTGAAGAGCACGGTGGTCTGTGACACAATGCCGTGCTGGCCCGCCAGGTAGGCATGGAGGTACACCGTCTCCTTGCCGTGTTTCTCGAGCATGCCACGCAGGTCAAGCGTCTTCTGCAGTCGCGACTCGCCGTAGCGGAGCACCACGTTTTTCCGGCCCTGAAGGAGTCTGCGGCCGTCGAGGTGGTACAGGGTCCAGCGCAGCGTGGCACGTACGGGAGCAGTGCTGTCGCACACCGTGTGGAGCTCACAGCCGCTGACCGTATTGCGCTGGCGGTTGATCGAGTAGACCTCCTCGGTTCCCACCCGTTTCGCCGAGACAATTGCCGGTGCGCACGAACGCTTCACCGCGTAGTGCGCGCCTTTCCAGTGACCGCCGAACTCCACACTCGCCCACGAGGCCACCGGCCAGCAGTCGTTGAGTTGCCAGTAGAGTGAGCCCATGCAGCGCGGCATCTCGCGACGATGGTGCTCCAAGGCGGTCTTGAGCGCATAGGCCTGGTTGACCTGTGAAAGGTACACGAGGGAAGCGAAATCCCTCGGGAAACGATACTGCTGCGAAATGTAGGTGAATATCAGGCTGTTGCCGGTGCCGCATTTCTGATGGTTCTCCATCTCGGGCCCGAAGATGTTGGTCTGGTCCTTGCGGGCGAACGTGGCCGTGGTCTCGAGACTGGCGTACGACTGCATGCCGTACTCCGACACGAAGCGGTAGTGTTCGGTCTCGAAGAACGGGACCCGTTGACGGCCGTGCCACACGGCCCACGTGTGCGCGTCCCCGCCCTTGTCGCTGTTGCGCCCCATCCGCTTCTCGTAGCCCTCGGGGTCGTGCGGTGATGAGGGCCAGTAGGCGGTTTCGGGATTGTACGTCGCAACCACCTCGGGCAGCAGGCTGTTGAACACAGCGTCGTACGCCTTCCTCCGCGGGGCCCTCGCCACGATATCCTTTGCCATCTGCTCCACTTCGTTATTGCCGCACCACAGTGCCATGCACGCATGGTGTGCCAGTCGCTGCACGTTGTACTCCGCTTCGCTGCGCACCGAAGCGACGAATGCGCGGGCGCCCGGGTAGCGGCTGCAGGCGAACATGAAATCCTGCCAGACCATCAAGCCTTTCTGGTCGCACAGGTCGTAGAACTCGTCATTCTCGTATACCCCGCCACCCCACACGCGAACCATGTTCAGATGCGCTTCGGCAGCGGCTGTCAGGAGTTCATCGTAGAGCGGCGGGGTCACACTGGCCTGGAAGCTGTGCGCGGGTACCCAGTTGGCCCCCTTGGCGAACACCACTACCCCGTTCACTCTGAACTGGAACGACTCCCCCCACCGGTCGGGATGGCGGTCGAGTTCGATGGTTCGGATTCCGATGCGACGTCTCCATGTGTCTACGACGGTGTCACCCGCGAGCAGCTCGATCTGCAGTTCGTAGAGCGGCTGCGCACCCAGCCCGTTGGGCCACCAGAGCCGGGGATTGTGCACCCGCAACGTGGTGCCGTCGACCACCGCAACGCGCACCCCGGCCAGGCTCAGACTGCAGCGGTACCGCACCCCCCTGGGTGCCGGGCGGTCGAGCACCGGGGCACAGATCAATGTCGCCGAGCCGGCACTGAGCGTCTGAGCGATGTGAACGCTGGCGACGCGCACTGCCGGCGTCGCTTCGATGCGGATGCTGCGGAATATCCCTGACGTGGGGAAGCGGGGGCCCCAGTCCCAGCCGAATGAACACTGCTCCTTGCGAATGACGCTGCAGCCGCCCATCGGGTCGTTGGGCTGGCGCGAGTCGTTCAGGTGACGGTGCGCCTTGATGTAGACTGTCGGGCTGCCGAACACGATGTGGATGGTGTTCCGGCCGGGCCTCGCCATGCGCGTGATATCGAAGCGGTACCCGATGAACATATTCTCGGTATCGGCAACGTGCTTGCCGTTGATACTGACACTCGCCACCGTGTCGAGACCATCGGCCACCAGTTCGAGGCGTGACGCCTGCAGCATCGATCGGGGCAGCGTGAACACGCGCACGTACTCGAAATCGGTGTTCTCGATCCACTCCAGGCTGAGTTCGTTGGTGCCCCAGAACGGGTCGGGGATCAGCTTGTGTGCCAGCAGATCGGTGTGCACACACCCCGGCACCCGCGCGGCGCGCCAGGGCCCCTTGCCGCGAGTGCGGAACTTCCAGGCACCATCCAGACGTACCACCGTGCTGCCCATGTGACATGCTCCCTGCAGAAACGCGCTGTTGTCCACCGCCACGAATATACCCACACCTGTCACACGCGGCCTTCACTGCGCGCGCAAGAACTAGCACAATCATACCCATATATGCTTGCTCGCAGGCTATTTTCGCGAGAGGATGCGGCACAAGCGTCCGCAGTATCGTGCTATCATGACGACACACGCCACCATCCGTCTCTCCTCGCCGCAGCGCTACGCGCTGGAAGTGTCGCGGCGTGTGCTTGTCCGCGACTTCGGGCTTCACTCCCACGACCATATCGAGTTGTTCATCGTATTGCACGGCTCGGCGGTGCACCTGGTTGACGGACGGCAGTTCTATATCCGTGCGGGCGATGTCTACGTGCTGGGCGTGGGTCACAGTCACAGTTTCACGCGCGTGTCGGCGCTCACGCACTACAACATCGGGTTCGACCCCGAGTTGCTACTGGCGCTGGGGGGCGAGGTCAGCTCGATGGAGGGGTTTCAGCGGTTGTTCGTACTGGGCCCCGGTGTGGGGCGCGAGGTGTCGCATATCCCCAAGCTGCAGCTCTCGCTTGCCGATCTGCGCCGCGCCGAGTCGATTGCCGAAGCGGTACGGGTGGAGCACGAGAAGCGGACGCCGGGCTGGGAAGTGGCGGCGCGGGTGCGGTTTCTCGAGTTGGTGGTGTTCCTTTCGCGCCGGTACGCGGAGCACACGGGGGAGGGAGTGGACGGGCTTCTGCGGCTGGCGCGTGCAGCTGCCCACATCGAGCGCCACTTCGCCGAACCTGTGTCCGTGGGGGAGTTGGCCATGCTGGCGGGGATGTCGCCGGGGCATTTCAGCCGGGTCTTCCACCGCCACTACCATGCGAGCCCAGGCGCCTATGTCCAGGGGCTGCGTATCCAGTACGCCGCGTTCCTGCTGACCGAGACTGAACGCGCGGTAACCAGGGTTGCGTTTGACAGCGGATTTGTGGACAGCAATTACTTTTCCCGTCAGTTCCGTCGGTTCATGGGCGTTTCGCCGCGCGAGTATCGACGGAGGCACCGTCAGGCCGAGCTTGCGCGGGCAGCCGAGGTGGTATGATTGTGTCCCCTTGCGTACAGCTCTGCCCGAACAGTACTATCTTAGTGTTGGCGACCGCAACTGTTTGCCAACGAAGGAGTTGAGAAGGAGGGGACATACGATGCAGCATGAACGGCGGCAGTACCCGCGCGTCAAACGCACTCTTCGACTGGCGATGCACAAGAAGAAGATGCTGTTCCTGCGTGGCCAGGAGAACATGGCTGAGATTGCCGATGTGAGCAGGAGCGGGGCGAGGATCAATACGCGTGTTGACCTGAAGGCGGGTGAGCGGGTGGTGCTGGTCCTGAAGCCGAAGAAGATGCGTACGGCGTTGGAGTTCAATGCCCAGGTAGTGTGGACCCGTCCGATGCTTACCGACAAGGGACGGTTTCTGCAGGCAGGCACCCGGTTTCTCTCGGTGAGTGCTGAGCAGAGCAGCGTGCTGTTCAGGTTTGCGGTCGATCAGCTGCAGGACAAGCAGGAAGAGTAGCGCGAGCGGGTTGAGACGGCACGAGGGAACGGATCGATGGCGAGACGCCGCAGGACGCGCAAGGCGCAGCAGGTATCGACACTGACGGGGCGCAGTGACGTGTACCTCTGTGAGGCCGCGTGGGAGGTGTGCAACCAGGTGGGCGGGATCTACACGGTGGTGCGCTCCAAGAGCCCCTACCTGGTCGAGCACTGGGGTGACCGGTACTGCCTGGTGGGCCCGTACGATCCCGAGCGTTCATTCGTAGAGTTCGAGGAGCAGACCATCGCCGAGCCGTTCCAGAGCGCGATGGAAGCGATGCGGGCAGAGGGGCTTGATGCGGTGGCAGGACGGTGGCTGGTGACGGGGCGGCCACAGGTGGTGCTGCTCCGGCCCGAAAGCGTGATTGCCTCGGTCGCCGATATCAAGTACTTCCTCTGGCAGAACCACCAGGTGGACATGTATGTCACCGAGCCGCTTGTTGACGAGGTGGTTGCGTTCGGCCACCTGCTTCACAAGTTTTTCGGGTTCCTTTCGAGCAGGCTGACCAGCGAGGAGCGGCTGATAGGCCACTTCCACGAATGGATGGCGGCCAGTTCGCTGGCCGATATCCGCCACGACATGAGCAACGTGGCGACCGTGTTCACTACGCATGCCACCATGCTCGGGCGCTGCCTGGCAACCGGCGATGCCAGCTACCAGCACCGCATATCCACGGTGGATTGGCACGCGGAAGCCCGGCGGTGCGGCATCATCCCGCAGGCGTCACTGGAGCGCATCGCCGCGCACTCGGCGCACGTGTTTACCACGGTGAGCGAAGTGACCGCGCGTGAGTGCGAGTTTCTTCTCGGCCGGAGGCCGGAAGTGCTGCTTCCGAACGGTCTCAATATCGAGCGGTTCGTCGCACTGCACGAATTCCAGAACCTTCACCGCCTGTACAAAGAGAAGATCAACCAGTTCGTCATCGGCCACTTCTTCCCCAGCTACACCTTCGACCTCGACAAGACCCTGTACTATTTCACGTCGGGTCGCTACGAGCACGGCAACAAGGGCTTCAACCTCACCATCGAGGCGCTTGCGCGGCTGAACTGGCGACTCAAGCGGGACGGTGCCGACCGCACCATCGTGTTTTTCCTTATTACCAACGCGGCCAGGCGCAACGTCAACGCCGAGGTGTTGAAGCAGCGCGCGCTGATGGAGGAGATCAACCGCGATTGCGAGGCAATCAAGGACCAGGTGGGCAGCCGCCTGTTCGGCGCGGTTGCCCAGGGACATTGGCCGCGGTTCGACGACCTGGTTGACGAGTACTGGCGACTGCGCCTTCGCCGTGACCTCCAGGCATGGCGCACCAAACGCCTGCCGGCGGTGGTGACGCATGACCTGCTGGATGAAGCGAGCGATCCGATACTCGCCCAGCTGAAGGTGTGCCAGTTGAACAACGCTCCCGAGGATCGGGTGAAGATCGTGTACAACCCCACGTTCATCTCCAGCGCCGATCTGCTGTTCCGCATGGACTATGACCAGTTTGTGCGCGGCTCGCACCTGGGGGTGTTTCCGAGTCTGTACGAGCCGTGGGGGTATACGCCGCTGGAGTGCGTGGCGCTGGGAATCCCCACGGTAACATCCGATATGGCCGGGTTCGGCTCCTACGTACTCAACACGATGCTTGACCACTACGAGAACGGAATCATGGTAGTGCGGCGGCGCAACGTGTCGTTCGAGGATGCGGCGGAGCAGATGACCGAATTCATGTACCAGGTGGCCCTGCTCGACAGGCGCGAGCGTATCGCGCTGCGCAACAACGTCGAGGCCACTTCGGAGCTGTTCGACTGGCACAACCTCGGGCTTCACTACGACGAAGCGCACGAGATGGCGTTGGCGCGGCTTTAGGAATCGCGGATTGACTATTGGGGATTACACAGGTGTCGGGCCCAGCGGGAAGAAAGGAAACAGGATGGTCCAGGAGATACTGAAGGCGATAGAGGGGCTTCCGGTTGACGAGAAACGGGCGGCACAGAGCGAGTATCTCGAACTCGTGTTCATGGCCGGGGACATGGCCCGGTGGGACGAGAAGATCGCTTCGGTGCTCGGGGCCGCAGTCAAGCCCCAGGGCCAGAAGCCGTCGAAGGACGATGAAGCGATCACCGGCAACTACGGTGGTATCGGCCAAGACCAGGTGCTGTACCGCAAGGATGCCAACGGGGGGACGTGCGTGGCCATGATGTGGCCGTGGCGTGACGGGGACCACGTGACACTCAAGGTGGCGACACTGAGCGCCGCGCCCGCCGCGGCTGCCCCGGAAGTGAAGAGTGCAGCGCCCGCCGGTCCTGGACCGCTGGTCTGGGTGGTGATCAGCATACTCGCGGTGGCTGCCGTGCTTGTCGGTATCTACGTGATGATGTAGGCGCGCCGTGCTTGGATGGTTGACGAAGAGGCTGGTATCGGTCATCATCTCACTAATGACCATCGCCGTTCCCCGCGAGAAGTACCAGCAGGAACTGGACGCCCTTCCCACCGTGGAGCAGCGGTTGGCGGGCGGCAGCTACGGGGCGTGGACGTTGCGCTCGGCCCGCTCGGCGCGCACCGGTATCACGCATTGCTGGTTCGCGTTCCCGGCCGAGCGTGACTCGCTGCCCGTGCTGGCCTGTTTCCCCGGGTTCAATACCGATGGCCGCGTGTTCTTCTCGCTGCAGAGCCTTGGGGGCAGCTACCAGGTGCTTGCCTATAACTTCCCCGAGCGCACCGCGCTCTACCGGGGCAGCATGGACGACTTCGTGGGGGTGCTCGACGATTTCTTCGCCGTCGCCGGGGTTGACACGGTGGGACTCGTGGGCAACTCGGTGGGCGGGGCAATCGCCCTGCACTACACGACTTCACCGCACCGCACGCACGTGTCACGGCTGGTGCTGCTGTCGACCAACGTGTTCGGCGCATCGCCCGATGACATGCGCGAGGTACGCGGCATGGCCGACAAGCTGCTCCCGTACCCCGACTACAAGCTGTACTACCTGCTGAGCCGCGGCAAGGCGATCGTCTCGCGGTTCGGTGGTACCGAACTGGCGGAGGGTACCCCCACCCACTCGCTGGCAATCAAGCACATCGACTGGTACCGCCAGGCACTTCGGGCCCTGTACGATTACGACGGGGTGCCGTACGCGGAGCGGGTGGCGGTACCGACGCTGGCGCTGCACGGTGAGGACGACAGGCTGATTCCGGCGGAACGAGCGAAGGTGATTGGCGAGTTGGTGCCGGGAGCCGTGTTCGAGAGTGTGCCCGGGACAGGTCATGGACTGGTGCACGAGAAAGGTGCGCTGGTGGCGCAACGGATTCGCGAAACAGCCGGGTCGGCTCACTGAACTCCTCACATGAAACGTCACTTCCCCATCGACAGATTCACCGCGTACATCGACTCGCGCTACAACGACCGCGTACACCACGGCGAACCGCATCACCACGAACCCTACTTCGAGCTGCTGTACTTCATCGAGGGTCAGAGCCGCATCCAGATAGGCGAGAAGGAGTACCACGCCGGGCCGGGCGACCTGGTGGTGTATTTCCCCACGACCGTGCACGAGGAGTGGGTGCAACCCGGGCCGTACCGCATCGTGTGC
>CAZJJT010000140.1:0-9674 GCA_964546395.1 uncultured Fibrobacterota bacterium | reverse complement strand
TATCCCTGAGCCCGACAAGCTGATCTTCGTTTCGTGGTTCCAGGGCGGTGAGGTGTTCCGCAGCGGCTGCGTGTGGGAGCGCGGCAACGGCAAGGTGTTCTATTTCAAGCCCGGGCACGAAACGTTCCCCATCTACTATGACAAGAACGTGCTGCGAGTGATAGAGAACGCGGTGCGGTGGGCGCGGCCCACGGTGAACCAGCCAACCAGGAGCGCGCCCCATGTCAAGGAGCCGCTGGAGAAGGTGGTACTCGATGACTGAGAAGAGCCCGCAGAACGCAGATATCAGGATCGGCACACTGGTGAGTGCCGGAGCCGGCAAGGACCCGGCGGGCTACATCCGCCAGATAGCGCCGCACGGCTTCGAGAGCTACTCGATCACGTTCTGGCAAACGCTGGGTGGCGCTGACCTGAAGAAGCTTGGCCTACAGGCGAAGGAGGCGGCTGCGGAGAGTGGTGCAACCATCAGCTGCATTTCCGTGTTCGGCAACCCGCTTGAGACCGAACAGATCGACCTCGAGACGGTGAAGGGGTGGGAGCAGGCGATTGACAACGTGCACCACTTCGGGGCGGACCTGGTCACTGGTTTCACCGGTCGCCTGCGCGGCAAGCCGATCCACGAGAGCATGGGCCGGTTCAAGGAGGTGTGGGGGCCGCTTGCCAAACGCGCCGCCGACAAGGGCGTTCGTATCGCGTTCGAGAACTGTGACATGGGCGGGACCTGGGAGAGCGGTGACTGGAACATCGCGCACAACCCGACCGCCTGGGAGATGATGTTCGAGACCGTGCCGACGGACAACCTGGGGCTGGAGTGGGAGCCGTGCCACCAGATGGTGAGTCTGATCGACCCGATGCCGCAGTTGCGTGAATGGGTTGACCGCATGTTTCACGTCCACGGCAAGGACGCGACCGTGCGCTGGGACGTGGTGCGGAAGTACGGCGTGCACTCTTCGATGCACGGCGACCCTGCTCTTCCGGGCAAAGTGCAGAAGGTGCCGCCGTTCGCGTACCATCGTACCCCCGGTTTCGGCGACAGCAACTGGACCGATATCATCACGGCGCTGCGCATGGGCGGGTTCAAGGGCGCTATCGACATCGAGGGGTGGCACGACCCGGTGTACCGGGGGGAACTCGAGATGACTGGTCAGGTGTACGCGCTCAACTACCTCAAGAAGTGCAGGGGTGGCGCGTTTGTGGCCAATCCTGTCTGAAACAGGGGCAACAGCGGGGACGAAAGGGGAATACCAATGGGAGTACCATCACCAGGACTGCAGTGTATCGTGCTGGGCAAGAAGTACAGTATCATGGACCCGAAGGTCATGGACCACGTGGCGAAGTCCGGGTACATGTCGGTCGAGTGCGGCGCGAGTGATCCGAAGAAGCTGAAGGCGATGCTGGATGAGCGGGGCATGACGTACGGAGGGATGCACACCAGCGTCCAGCGGCTCGAAGATATCGGACCGATTGTGGAAGCCCTCGGAGTGCTGGCGTGTCAGGACCTGTGCAACAGCGGGCTGTACACGTGGGACAACCCGGGTGCCGACGACTTCCGCACGGCGATTGCGACATTCAACAGGGCCGGCGCAGAACTCCGCAAGGCCGGCATCCACCTCCACTACCACAACCACGACTTCGAGTTCAAGGTGGTGGAGGGCGACAAGCGCGGTATCGATATCCTGCTTGACGAGCTTGACCCATCAGCGTGCGACCTGTGTGTGGATGTCGCCTGGGTGACCAAGGGCAACGATGAGCCGGTCACATTCCTGAAGACGCACGAGGGCATGGTCGGGTACCTGCACTTGAAGGACTACGAGAGCGAGGGGTGGACCGAACTGGGCAGCGGTGTGGTGGATATTCCCGGTGTGGTGAAGCTCCTGCCGTCGCTGAAGGGTGTGCGGAAGGTGATGTGCGAGCAGGATTCATCGCGAATCGACCCGCTGGAGAGTGTGGCGAAGAGCAGGGCATACCTGAAGGAAGAACTGGGGTACTGACTATGGCGAAGCGCATACGGGTAGGGCTTGTGGGGGCAGGCTGGCCGTCGTGGCAGCACATGAAGGGGTACAAGAAACTCGAGGACGTCGAGGTGGCTGCGCTCAGCGACATCAACGAAGAGCGCCTGAACCAGGTCGCTGACGAATACGCGGTGCCGAAGCGGTACGTGTCGTACGAGGAGATGCTGAAGAAGGAGAACCTGGACGCGGTCAGCGTGTGCACGCCGAACTCACTCCACGCGCCCGTGGCGATTGCGGTGATGGAGGCCGGGGCGAACGTGCTGTGCGAAAAGCCCATGGCGGCGACCCTCGAGCAGGCCCGCAACATGCTGAAGGTGCGTGACAAGACCGGCGCGGTGTTCATGATGGGGTACATGCGACGGTTCGGGGCTGAGCCGCAGCTGCTCAAGCGCTACATTGCCGAGGGCAGGCTTGGGGAGGTGTACTTCGGTCGTACCTGGACCCGCCGCAGGCGGGGTATCCCGGGGATGGGCGGGTGGTTCACGCAGAAGAAGCTCTCGGGGGGCGGCGTTCTTATCGACATGGGTGTGCACCTCCTCGACCTGACCCTGTGGCTGATGGGGTACCCCGATGTTGCTGAGGTAGTGGGTGTTGCCGGCAGCAAGTTCGGCGTGCACGGCGAGGGCGGGTGGGGGAACCCCCAGCGCCAGCCGGACGGCTCGGTGCTGTTCGATGTGGACGACTACGCGAACGCCATCGTGAAGTTCCGCAACGGGGCGTCACTGCTGTTCCACGGCAGCTGGGCCGCGCATATCGAGCACGACGAACACAGTCTGGAGTTGTGGGGTGACAAGGCCGGGGCGAAGCTGAACCCGCTCAAGGTGTTCACCGTCGAGGACGGTGTGGTGCAGGACCTGGTGCCGCAGACCCGGGATGTCAACGCGTTCGAGAAGGAAACCCAGCACTTCGTCGAGTGTGTCCGGACGGGTGCGCAACCGATGTGCACGGGGGAGGAGGGCGTGAAGACGCTCGAGGTGATTGAGGGGATCTACCGCTCATCGGGAAAGGGGAGTGCATGAAACCGATTCCAGTGGGGTTGCAGCTTTACTCGGTGAGGGATGTTGTCACGCAGACGGGTGACCTGGAAGGTGTTCTGGAGCGCCTGGCCGAGTTCGGGTATCGCTACGTGGAGCTGGCCGGGATGTACGACAGGAAGCCCGCAGAACTGCGGCGTATCATGGACAAGGCCGGGTTGAAGGTGATCTCGAATCATGGTCCGATGCCGTCGAAGGACAACCGCAGCGAGTTGGTGGAGCAGGCACAGGCGCTTGGGTTCTCGTGGACAGTTACGGGGCGTGGTGCGGACGCGTTCAAGACGCGGGATGACTGTGTAGCAGTGGGCCGTGCGTGGCAGGAAGCGGCTGAACTCCTCGAAGGTACGGGGGTTGGCCTGGGCTACCACAACCACTGGTGGGAGTTTTCGCAGAAGTTCGACGGCAGGACTGCGCTGGAGATAGTGCTGGAGAATGCACCGAAGGCGCTGGCGCAGGTCGACACATACTGGGCGGCCACGGGGGGGACCGAACCCGGAGCGTTCATCCGGTCGCTGGGCACGCGCGTGCCGACCCTGCATATCAAGGATGGGCCGTGCGAGCAGAAGAAGGCGATGACCGCGGTCGGCGCAGGTGTGATGGACTGGCAGAAGGTGTTTGGCGGTGTCGACAGCAGCGTGACCAAGTACCTCATCGTGGAACTCGACCGGTGTGACACGGACATGATGACGGCGGTGAAGCAGAGCATTGAGTACCTGCAGAAGCAGGGATATGGAGTGAAGGCATGAAGAAGGCATTGATGGTCTGGGGCGGATGGGGCGGCCACGAGCCAAAGCAGTGCGTGGATGTCTTTGAGCCGTTCCTGAAAGAGAACGGGTTCGAGGTGACTGTGAGCGACACGCTCGACGCGTACCTGAACAGGGACCTGATGGGCTCGCTCAGTCTCGTGGTGCCGGTGTGGACCATGGGACAGATATCGGGCGAACAGGAGAAGGGGCTGGAGGAGGCAGTGCGCAGCGGCGTGGGGATAGCCGGGTGGCACGGCGGAATGTGCGACTCGTTCCGCAACAATGTCGAGTACCAGTTCATGACGGGCGGTCAGTGGGTGGCACACCCGGGCGGGGTCGTCGACTACACCGTGAATATCGTGAAGGGGAAGGCGAAGGACCCGATCGTGGCGGGCTTGAAGGACTTTGCGATGAAGTCGGAGCAGTACTACATGCACACCGATCCAGGCAACGAAGTCCTGGCGACGACCACGTTCTCGGGCGAACATGGCGGAGCCCACTGGATTAAGGGCACGGTGATGCCGGTGGTGTGGAAGCGTCACTACGGCGAAGGCCGGGTGTTCTTCTCGTCGGTTGGCCACGTTGCCGCGGACTTTGGTGTGCCGGAAGCGAAGGCGATAGTGCAACGCGGGATGCTGTGGGCCAGCCACTAGAGGCAGATCACCAAGTGTGGAATGCCAGAGACGAGGGGCTGGGCAGGAACGTGAACAGGGTTGAGAGTGCAGGAGCACGGTGTGTGTGCACTGCCGTTGGGCCAGCGATAGCAGCGGAAATCACGACGTTTCTCAGACGGGATTGAAGCGGATAGCGCGGTGCCGAGTGCCCGCAAGGCGCGAGGCAGGCCCCCAACATCACAGGCAGGAGAACGGGGTACCATGAATATCGGCGTAGTCGGTTGCGGCAACATCAGCAGTATCTACCTTGAGAACGGCAAGCTTCTGAAGGATCTGGACATTGTTGCGTGTGCCGACCTCGACAGGGCAAAGGCGAAGGCGCAGGCGGAGAAGTACGGTGTGCCCACGGTGTGCACGGTTGAGGAGTTGATGGCGGCCCCGGAGGTCGAGGCGGTACTCAACCTCACGATTCCGCATGCGCACGGCCCGGTGGACCTCCAGGCGATTGCGGCCGGCAAGCACGTGTATGGCGAGAAGCCGCTGGCCGTGACTCGCGAGGAGGGCAGGAAGGTGCTGGAGGCGGCCCGGAAAAAGAACCTGCGTGTCGGGTCGGCGCCTGACACGTTTCTGGGTGGGTCGATCCAGTCGTGCGTGAAGCTGATAGAGGACGGGGCGATTGGTGAGCCGGTTGCGGCCACGGCGTTCATGCTGTGTCGCGGCCACGAAACCTGGCACCCGAATCCCGAATTCTACTACCAGCCGGGCGGTGGGCCGATGTTTGACATGGGGCCTTACTATCTTACGGCACTGGTGGCGCTCCTTGGACCTGCCCGCCGTGTATCAGGCGCCACGCGTATCACGTTTGCCGAGCGTACGATCACCAGTCAGCCCAAGCACGGACAGGTTATCACGGTGAACACTCCCACGCATCTGGCCGGCACAGTCGACTTTGCCAATGGCGCCATTGCCACGGTGATCACGAGCTTCGACGTGCACGCGCATCACCTGCCCAATATCGAGATCTACGGCACCGAGGGCTCGATGAGGGTTCCTGATCCCAACTCGTTTGGCCAGGGCCGGGATGCGCTGCAGCCGATCCAGCTGTGGAGCGCAAGCAAGCGCGAGTGGGTGGACGCTGAGTACTCACATGGCTACTGCAGGAACAGCCGAGGGGTCGGCCTTGCCGACATGGCCCGCGCTATAAGGACCGGTCGTGAGCACCGCGCGAGCGGCGACATGGCCTATCACGTACTCGATATCATGCAATCGTTCATTGATTCCTCGGAGCAGGGCCGGCATGTTGAGCTGAAAAGCACCTGTGCCAGACCCAAACCGTTCCCGGTGGGCTTGGAAGACGGAGACGTGGATGACTAGAAATGCAGGACATAGGACACAGAACGTAGAACATGGGACACAGAACATAGGACACAGAACGTAGAACACAGAACATAGGACACAGAACATAGAACACAGAACGTAGGACACAGAACGTAGAACGCTATGTCCTGTGTACTATCTACTGTGTCCCAGCCGTTTTGTTGCCACGACCAAACCGACAGGAGGTGAACCAGATGGCACAATCACAATCACAGATCAAGGGCCCGGCGATTTTCCTTGCCCAGTTCATGGGCGATGAGGCCCCGTTCAACTCGCTCAAGAGTATCACCAAGTGGGCGAAGGACCTGGGCTACATCGGTGTGCAGCTGCCCACGTGGGACAGCCGTGTCATGGACCTGGACAAGGCGGCGAGCTCCAAGACCTACTGCGACGAGTTGAAGGGCAAGTGCAGCGGGCTCGCGATCACCGAACTCGCTACACACCTGCAGGGCCAGCTCGTGGCGGTGCATCCGGCGTACGATGTGATGTTCGACGGGTTTGCGCCCGCTGGTGTGCGCAACAACGTGTCGGCGCGTACCGCGTGGGCGGTGGACCAGATGGTGAAGGCCTGCAAGGCCTCAAAGAACCTCGGCCTTCCGGTCATGGCCACGTTCAGCGGAGCACTTCTGTGGCCCTACCTGTACCCGTGGCCGCAGCGCCCGGCTGGACTGGTTGACATGGCGTTCAAGGAACTGGCGAAGCGCTGGAAGCCGATACTCAAGGCGGCGGAAGAGAACGGGGTGGATCTCGCATTCGAGTTGCACCCGGGCGAGGATCTCCACGACGGGGTCACATTCGAGCTGTTCCAGAGGGCCACCAAGAGCAAGCGCGTGGCGATCAACTACGACCCCTCGCATTTCGTGCTGCAGTGTCTCGACTACGTCGGGTTCATCTCCGAGTACCGCGATGCCATCAAGGCGTTCCATGTCAAGGATGCTGAGTTCCGGCCGTCGGCAAAGAGCGGCGTGTACAGCGGTTACCAGGGATGGAAAGAGCGGCCGGGGCGGTTCCGCAGTCTTGGCGACGGGCAGGTGGATTTCAAGCAGGTGTTCACCAAGCTCACCGAAATCGGCTACAGCTCGTGGGCCGTGCTCGAGTGGGAATGCTGTATCAAGGACGCGGCGCAGGGGGCGGCCGAAGGCGCTCCGTTTATCAAGAGCATGCTGATCGAAACGCCAAGGAAGGCGTTCGATGATTTCGCGGGTACCGGTGCGGATGAAGCGGCCAACAGGAAGATCCTCGGGATCGCCTGAGTATGCATCGGGGGGCCTGCCCAGCCTTCGCGCACAGCGCTTCGGCTGGGCACCGGGCTTTCCGCTGCGATGTGCTCGTTCTGCGCACGCAGAACTGCGCGCATCTCCGCTGCAATCCCTGGCCCGACAGCAACAGCAGCACGACTGCAACATCAACGATAGCAGGAGGGATCGATGCTCAGAAGAAGACTTCGCGGTGGGATGGTGGGAGGCGGGATTGGCGCATTTATCGGGCCGGTGCACCGCATGGCGGCAACGATGGATGGGGAAGCAGAGTACGTGGCAGGCGCGTTCTCGAGCAACCCGGCCAAGTCCAAAAAGAGCGGTGAGGCCCTGTTCCTCGACAAGTCGCGTGTGTACTCCTCGTGGAAGGAGATGCTGGCGAAGGAATCGAAGAAGGGGGCGGACGAGCGGCTCGACTTCGTGTCCATCGTTACCCCGAACAGTGTCCATTTCCCGGTAGCCAAGGCGTTTCTGGAGGCGGGGTTCAACGTGGTCTGCGACAAGCCCATGACCATGACCCTGGCCGAGGCGAAGGCGCTGAAGAAGGTGGTGCAGAAGACGAAGAAGGTGTTTGCGCTGACGCATAACTACACGGGCTACCCGATGGTGAAACACGCACGGTGGCTGGTGCAGGAGAAGAGGGCACTGGGGAAGGTGAACAAGGTTGTCGTTGAATACCCGCAGGGCTGGCTCTCGGGACTGCTTCGTGACACCAAGACCTCGATCAACACCTGGCGCATGGACCCGAAGAAAGCCGGCGGGGCTTGTGCCACAGGCGATATCGGCACGCATGCCGAGAACCTCGCGCGCTATGTCACGGGCCTGGAGATTAGCGAGATGTGCGCCGATCTCACGGCGTTTATCAAGGGCAACCCGCTGGATGACGACGCGAACGTGCTGATTCACTACAAGGGCGGCGCGCGCGGCATCCTGTACGCTTCACAGGTAAGCAGTGGCGAGGAGAACGGCGTTACTATCCGAGTGTACGGAGACAAGATGGGTCTGGAGTGGCACCAGGAGAACCCCAACTACCTGCTGGTGAAGGACCCTGCCGGCTTTGTCACGACCTACTCGCGCGGCAACGCGATCCTGTCCGACGCGGCCAAGAGGAACACGCGTATTCCGTTCGGCCACCCCGAAGGGTTCATCGAGGCGTTCGCGAATATCTACCGCAACGCGTTCGAGTCTATCCGCGCCGAGGTGCAGGGCAAGCGTGTGCCGAAGGGCGACTTCCCGAACGTGGATGATGGTGTGCTGGGAATGGCGTTTATCGAGACGGTCGTGAAGAGCGGCAAGAGCGGTAAGAAGTGGACCAAGATGGTGTCGTGAACGGGCGGACTTTGGCAGGGGCTGGGCCGATGCGCCCTCCCGCTGGTCGGCCTCGGCCTGGAACCCAGCTTGGAAGGTAACGGGATTGCAGCCCAGCCCCCCAGTCAGCGCTATCGCGCGGCCAAGCGCCGCGCCCTTGGCGCGCCGGCTCCCCACACTTGGGGGGCAGAGCGCTTCGCTCCCAGCTTCTCCTCGCTTGCCGCCTTGGGGCGAAACCACAGATGTTCTTTCTTCGCGGTGTGAACAATTGGCCCTGGTAGTCCGAAGGGGTCACAACCTACGCTGCTGCCTTGCATTCTCCCCTGGCAGAAACGACTTTGTCCACTGGCAGAGACACGCGGGACCGCTCCCGGCACCGGGAGGAGTGGCGCCATGGAGATCATCAGCGAACGCATCACACGGCAGGAGTTGTTCGAGAAGTACGCGACGGCGTACCAGATTGTCACCAAGGCGGTTGTGGATCTGGAGCGGAGGATGATCGCTGTCGACGCAGAGTGGCACTCGGATCTCGAAGCCTTGCTTCTCGAAGATGGGTCGGCCCAGCAGGATCTCTGGGGCGTCAACCTGAGGCTGACCAAGCCTCCCGAGGAATTCATCGTCTACGAGTCGCTCATCAATATACGGCCTGCGCAGCAGAGCTTCTCAACAGTCATTACCGATCCGTTTCTGCAGCAGCGGATCAAGCGGGTGATCGATGCCTTGGTCGACTACGGTGACCCGCTGGTGCTGCGGGAGCCGGGCGCCGAGTATGGGGTGGAGGACTACGTCCGCTCTGCGGCCTTCGCCTACGCGTTCAAGCACCACAAACAGCTCGGCATGGAGAAGTGGCGGTCGTTTGAACCGTACAAACGTGTGATTATGATCGCCAACGAGTTCGGCCGTGCGCAGGACGAGCGCGAGGCTGATTCGCAGTCGCTTCAGTTCTGCTACGAACGCGCGTTGGAGTTGATCCAGATCACAATCGACGCCGCTCGGATCGAGGGCCGTCCCAAGGAGTTGATCTACGGTCTGCTGCATCTGCGCGAACGGACCGCACGTTTGTACGCGGGCAAGATCCTCGACCCCGAAGAGAACGCCCGCCTGAAGGAGGAGTGCTTCCGCCTCGAGCCCGAAGCCTGGGCGCTGACACACCCGCAAGGAACGGCTCTGCCGTGAAGGTTGTTGCTTCCCGTCTGCCCCCCAAGTGTGGGGGGCCAGTGGGAGGGTAGAGATGGCGCGGGGGGCTGGGCTACAGCATCGTTACCTTCCGAGCTAGTGTAGTGTCTCTCAATTCGCTATGCATTCTTTGGTCTTGTTGATCTTTCGC
>CAZJJT010000139.1:0-9730 GCA_964546395.1 uncultured Fibrobacterota bacterium | reverse complement strand
CTTCACACTCATTCTTCAGGGCAAAACCAATATCTCGGGCCACATGGTGACACAGTTCATCGAATTCCTCGGACTCAGGAAGCGTGAAGCCGAGTACTTCGAGTTGCTGGTCAACTACGACCAGGCCAAGGGACAGGCGGAGAAGAAGCGGTACTTCGAGCGGATCGCCGGTTTCAAGGGGCTCAACGCCAGTGTCCTGGCGCCTGCGCAGTATGAGTTCTACCGCCACTGGTACTACTCGGCGGTCCTCGACCTGCTCGAGTTCTACCCGTACGATGGAGACAGCGCTGCGCTGGCGCGGATGGTGCAGCCGGCGATCACTCCTGCACAAGCACGCAAGGCGATAGCACTCCTCGAGGAACTCGCACTCATCCATGCGGGACGGGATGGCCGGTACGAAACGTCACAGGCCAACCTGAGCGCTCGTTCGGAGGGCTACTCGGTGGCACTCGCGAACTACGCAGCAGAGATGATGGACAAGGCCAGGGAGTCCCTCGACTCACTCCCACGCGAGGAACGGAGTGTCTCGTGGGCTGGTTTCTCGGCCAGCAAGGAGACGTTCGAGCGGATCTGCGGGGAGACGCGAGCATTCAGGGAGCGTGTCCTGGCTCTCGCGGAGAGTGACACCGGACGCAACCGCGCGTACCACATTAACATCCAGGTGTTTCCCACATCCAGGCCGTATAACGGTGCACCCAAGGACCGCACATGAGTACCGCACTCCGCACCTGTGTCTGCACTGGTCTGTTGGCGTTCTCTTCACTCGTGTGCTCCAGCGACCAGCCGACGAATGCAGGACACGAAGGGGAAGCAAAGGTGGTTGCGCTGGTAGGCCGGGCAGTCTACGATGACTATCAGCCAGCGATGTTTGCCCATGTCTACCTCGACACGGTCGTCACTGCGGGTATCGACAGCGTGGCCCAGTACCCGTTGCGTCTCCGCCAGACTGTTGCCGATTCCACAGGTTACTACCGGATTGACTCGGTGGTTCCCGGACGTTACGTGGTCGAGGTGGTTTCCAGTGAGGATACGCTGGTTCGTGCAGGCCTCATCGAGCACCGTGTCGTGGGACTGGCGACGGTGGATTCGCTTCCTGATGCGGTGCTGAGTACAACCGGCTGTATCAGCGGCCGGCTTCTCGAACCGGACCGCTATCCCGGTGTTGCACTCAAGGTGCACATCCTGTACCAGACATCAGTGTGGGCCGTCGGCACTGCCGATACCACGGCGGCGTTCCGTTTCTGCACAATTCCTGCGGGAATCTACCAGCTTCGCCTTGTCCCGTCCGACTCAACGTACGCGTCAATCACGCTCGGAGGAATCGAAGTGCTGCCGGGAGACACCGCTGAGGTGGCAATCGGCGAACTCATCCGGCTCAGTAGCCTTCTCGTTGACAGCGCATTCCTGCGCGACACGCTGGCAGCACGGGCGGTCCTCGACAGCAACGGCATTTCCCTGCCAGTCGCAGCAGTCAGCCAGGTGTCGACCTCTGGCAGGATATCTCAGCTCTCACTGGCCGGTATGGGCCTCACAACGGTCACGCCCGAGGTGGGCGCGCTTTCGGCCCTCGAAGTGCTCGACCTTCGCGGCAACTACCTGTCGCAGCTGCCGGGCGAAGTGGCACAGCTTTCGTCCCTTGATGCGCTGTTGTTGGACGACAACCAATTCACCACTATCCCGGCACCCGTCTGCCTGCTTCCGTCACTGACCACTCTCCGCGTGTCGTCCAACTACATCTTCTACATCCCAGCCACGGTGGGCGATCTCACCACGCTGCGTGAGCTGTTCCTCAACGATAACCGCCTGACAGTGCTGCCGGCGGCGCTCGGACAGCTGACCCAACTGCAGAATCTGGCACTGCAGTACAACACCCTCTCAGAACTGCCCCGCGAGATCGGCCGCCTCACACTCCTGTCCACGCTCTCACTGCAGGGCAACAATCTGGTGCAACTGCCGCCGGAGATGGGGCTCCTTGTGAACCTGGCCAAACTCAACCTGGAGGGCAATGCGATTGTGAACCTGCCCGACGGCATCGGGGCGTTCACCGCTCTGGAGTATCTCTCGGTCCGCGAGAACCGTCTGGCGACACTCACCAGCAGCGTGGGCTCGTTGGGCAGTCTCCGGTACCTTATCCTGGGCGGCAACCAGCTGACCGCACTCCCGGATGCCATGGCATCGCTAACCAACCTGCAGCAACTGGTACTCGGGAGCAATGAACTGGGCACTCTCCCGACAGGCATCGGGGCTCTCTCGAACCTGGTGCTCCTCGATCTTGCCGACAACCGTCTGTGCAGTCTCGGTGTTGCGCAGCAGACATGGGCCGACACGTACGACCCCGACTGGCGGGCAAGCCAGCGCTGTGACACAATGCCGCTCGAGCTCGTGCGGATCACTGAACCGAACGGCGGCGAAACACTTGTTGCGGGAGACACGGTTACCGTGTCGTGGGTCATTGGGGACGTGGACCGGGTCGTACTGGATGTGTTGTTCAGCAATGACGATGGCGAAACATGGGTCTCGATTGCTGGAGGTCCCCTGGATGGTGAGGGCAACAGTGTGGATACGCTGCGCTGGGCAATTCCTGCCGGCACAGCGTTTACTGGGGACACGTGCTGGGTGAAGGTTGAGGACTACGGTGACCACTTCATATCCGATATGTGCGATGGACCATTCAGCATCGCTGCGCCATAGGACGTCGATGGTGCGGTGAGCCGTCAGGGAGGAGCTACCGAAGGGATCCTGGTGTAGAAACAAGAGAGGGAATTGCCCCGCGCGAGCGCGGGTGACTCTCGGCAACAGAACTATGGCCCCTGGCCGGGTACACAGCGTCCACCGCCTGAAAGTCGGTGCAATTCCCCTTGTTGTCTCTTGCTGTTGCTCCGAACACAAAAGATACACCCTTGAGGAGGAAGATATGAGAAGGCACCTGTCCTTGATGAGCGTTGTGGTAATGCTTGCCGTCGTGGTGCGCGTACCACGCGCGCAGACCGTCGACACGACAGTGCCCGGCGACGGCAGTCCGCTCGAGCTGGTAGCGCCCAACGGTGGCGAGATCTACCATGCAGGAGATACGGTCACGGTCCGTTGGCTGGCAGTGGACTCGCTGGTTGACTGGATGATGGTGTACCTGAGTTACTTCGACGTCTCAGCGAGGGTTGTACAGATCAACCCACAGGGCGCCATCGGCCAGAACGACCCCGGGTGGGAACACTGGCAGTGGGTGATCCCTTCCGGGCTGCCGCAAGACCGGTTGTTCCATATCATCCTTGGGCCGTACGGCTTTCCGCAGGTCTCGGACACCTCCAATCTCCCCTTCGTGATCCTCCCCACGGGCACCACTGACACCATCCTGCCCGCCAACGGCAAATTCATCGAAGTCGTGTCTCCCAATGGCGGAGAGACATTCCACGTCGGTGACACGGTCCCGATTGCCTGGCGCGCGGTGGACTTCCTGTTCAATTGCCCTATCGTGTGGGTCTCTGCAGACGACGGTGAGACGTGGGAGAACACCAACCAAATGGGTTGCTCACCAGGGGAGCGGGTCGATTGGGTGGTGCCGGCGCGGTTCGCTGACTCCTCTGTCATGATCTACATCCACGACTACGTCCACCAATACGACACCATATGGTACGACTACTCGGATTCCTCGTTCCTCGCTTTGCCGCGCACCAACGTGATCCGGCGCACCGAAAGCATGGTACCGCGCCAAGCCGGCCGGAGTTCACTGCGGTTCGCCGTATCGGAAGTTGGCCCGCACCGAATCGAGCTCTTCGCGGTGACAGGCACCCGCGTGTCGCTGCACGACGGCAACCGGCCGGCTGAATACGACCTCGATACACACCGACTGCCGCAAGGCATGTACGTTCTGCGCATCACAACGCCCGGCCATGCAGAGTCCCGACCGGTGCTGGTTACCAGGTAGTTGAACGGAGTGCCCATGCGTCGCCGAGTGACAGTGATTGCCACGTGGCTCGGCTCAGCGGCGCTCTGCCTGCTGAGCGCCGAAGCGGCGGCGCGGTTCTATCTCCACGTATCCCGCGGCATGTCACTGAGGTGCCCCGACAGCGCGGTGTTCTCATACTACCCGGAACTCCGTTCGATCGCGCGCACGGACCTTCGCCCAGATGATGGTTGCCTCGATGTTCTCCTTCTTGGCGGGTCGGTGGTTACGCGCGCGTTCGGCACCATCCCTGAAGAATGCCGCCGTCAGTTCACCGCACCGCTCGGCCTTCCTGTCCGCGTACATGTCGCGGCCCAGACCTCACACTCATCGCGCGACAGTTACCTCAAGTACTCGGTCCTGCGCGGCAGGCATTTCGACCTGGTGCTCGTGTACCACGCACTGAACGACCTTCGAGCAAACAACTGCCCACCCGAGGTGTTCCGCAGCGACTACTCGCACTACGGATGGTATGCCGCGGTCAACACCCTGGACTCTTCCCTTGCTGCCGGCGTGCTTGCATTTCCCCAGGCGTGGCGGTTCCTGGCGGCTGGAGTGAAGAACAGAACGCGCACTGCATCTCCACGCATGCCTGTGAGAATGCTGCCGGATGAGTGGACTACGTACGGAAGCACGGTGCGCAGCGCCGGCCCGTTCAGGGACAACCTTCGACGTACGCTCGATCTGGCTCGCAGGAAACGTGAGCGCATTGTGCTCATGACCTACGCCAACTACCTGCCGGACAATTACACGCGAGAAGCGTTCCGGAACAAGTCCCTCGACTACGGGACCCACTCGCTTCCGGTGGAACTCTGGGGTACTCCCGCGAATGTGCGACATGGTCTCGCGGTGCACAATGCAGCGATCCGCCAACTGCACACGGAATGCCCCTGGGCCGTGTTTGTCGACCAGGATTCGCTCATCCCGGAGGACGCCGTGCATTTCAACGATATCGCGCATCTCACAGCGCCGGCGTGCTCGCTGTTTGTGGCGAACATCGTGCAGGCCGTTGCTCAACGCGGGGCCGACTGAGATGAACATCCTCGGCATATCCGCGTTCTACCACGACAGCGCCGCATGCCTCGTGCAGGACGGTGTGGTGGTGTCGGCTGCCGAGGAGGAACGGTTCTCGCGCACGAAGCATGACAACGGGTTCCCGGCGGACGCCGTCCGATGTTGCCTCAGCCAGGCCGGGATCGGAGCCCATCAACTCGATCTCGTCGCGTTCTACGACAAGCCATTCCTGAAATTTGAACGCATTCTCGAAACAGCACTCGAGTACGCGCCAGCAGGTTTCCGTTCATTCGCCCTCGCCGTTCCCTCGTGGCTCGGAACGAAGCTCTGGGTACGCAGCCTGGTGCGCACGGAACTCGGGTACCAGGGGCAGGTGCTGTTTGCCGAGCACCACCGTTCACATGCCGCTTCCGCGTTCTATCCCTCTCCGTTTGCCGAAGCTGCCATCCTGACCGTCGACGGGGTCGGCGAGTGGACTACCACAAGCTACGGGGTGGGCACAGGTAACCGGATTGATCTGCGTGGGGACATCCACTTTCCCCATTCGCTGGGCCTGCTCTACTCGGCGTTCACATCATACCTGGGGTTCAAGGCCAATGACGGGGAATGCAAGGTAATGGGGCTCGCGTCGTACGGCAAACCCTCGTATCGCAATCTGATCCTCGACAACCTGATTGATCTTCGAGACGACGGCTCGTTCGCACTGAACATGGACTACTTCGCGTACTGCACGAACCTGGTGATGACCACCCCCCGGTTCCACGGGTTGTTCGGCGGACCGCCGCGCGTTGCCGGCAGCCAACTCTCTCAACGCCATGCCGACATCGCCAGATCCGTGCAGGATGTGACCGAAGAGGCCATGCTGCGGATGTCACGGCATGTGCACCGTGAGACCGGCCAGACACATCTGTGCCTTGCCGGCGGAGTGGCACTCAACTGCGTTGCCAACGGCAGGATTGTCCGCGAGGGTCCGTTCAGGCGCGTGTGGGTGCAGCCGGCTGCCGGTGATGCAGGCGGGGCGCTGGGCGCCGCGCTCCTTGCATGGTACGACTACTGCGGCAACGCACGGTGCGGCGACGGTGAGCACGACAGCCAGCAGGGATCGCTCCTCGGCCCGTCCTGTAGCCATACGGATGCAGAGATGTTCCTTCGCGCGACGGGAGTTCCCTACCGTCGCCTCGACGAACGGGAGCTTGTGGACGAGGTGGCCGATCGGCTCGCCGTAGGCAAGGTGGTGGCATGGTTCCAGGAGGGAATGGAGTTCGGGCCCCGCGCTCTGGGGAACCGCTCAATTCTGGCTGACCCTCGGTCCACTACTATCCGCGAGAGACTCAACAGCCGAGTGAAGTTTCGGGAGTCGTTCCGCCCCTTCGCGCCAGCGGTGCTCGCAGACCGGGCTTCGGAGTTCTTCGAACTGGAGTGCGAGAGCCCATACATGCTGCTCGCGGCGCGGGTCAGGGATGATGCGCCGGTTGCCGTTCCGGGAGTCACGCATGTCGATGGTACTGCGCGGGTGCAGACGGTCCGACGCGAGGACAATCCGCGACTGCACGCACTGCTGGATGCATTCGACAGAAGACACGGGTGCCCGGTGCTCCTCAATACGTCGCTCAATGTCCGGGGTGAACCGATCGCATGTACACCGCAGGATGCCTACCGGTGCTTCATCAGTACGGATATCGACTGCCTGGTGCTGGGCCCTTTTCTTGTCGAGAAGCGCCCTTGTCGCAAGGTCAACGGGGCTGCGATGCGCTGGGAGCGCCTTGCCCGCACCTGCGCGTCCGCGGCCGCCGGAAGCTTGTTCGTCTGTCCGTTGTGCAGCGAGTCATTGGTGCAGTACGTGGGCGGGCTGCGGTGTCCGCGGTGCGAGACGACATACCCGCTTGAGGAGGGTATCCCACAGCTGTTCAGGAGTTCTCAGGGAACGGAGCACTGGCAGCGTACCGAAGAAGCGACGATGCGGTTCTACGACGAACACCCGTTTCCCGACTACGAAGACACGACCAGCGCGTCAGACCTGCTCACGAGAGGGCATGAAAGTGCGTTCCTTGCCGCACTCGACCGTGGTCTGCACGCCGGTCAGCGTGTGCTCGAGGTCGGGTGCGGTACCGGACAACTCAGCAACTACCTGGGGCTGCGTGGGAACACAGTCGTGGGTGCCGACATGTCACTCGGTGCTCTGCAGCTTGGCGAAGGGTTCAGGGCACGTGCGGGTCTGGACAACGTTGGGTTCGTACACATGAACCTGTTTCGGCCCGCGCTCCTCCCCGGGAGTTTCCCGCTCGTGGTGTGCAACGGGGTCCTTCACCACACGCCCGACCCGCTCGAGGGGTTGCACGCAATCTGCGGCTTGCTGTCCGAGGGCGGGTTCGTCGTAGTCGGCCTGTACAACGGGTACGGCCGTCTGCCGCACCACATCCGGAAGTCGCTGTCGCGTGTCGTGCCGTCATCACTGCCGCTGCTTGACCCGTACCTGCGTGCGTCACGCCGTGGCCCGCGCCATCGCCAGGCGTGGTTCACCGACCAGTACCGCAACCCGTATGAGTCATCCCACACTATCGGCCAAGTGCTGCGTTGGTTCGACGCGTGCGGACTCGAGCTTGTCCGGACAGTCACCGGAACATCCCTCCAGCAGATGTGCGCAGACGGGCCCTCGCTGTTCGAGCCTGAGCCACGCAGCACAGCAGTTGAGCGAGTGATTGAGGAAGTCGGCCTTGCACTGGCGGGCGGCCGGGAAGGCGGGTTCTTCGTGTCTGTCGGCAGGAGGGTGGTGTGAGGAGGTCCACGGTACCCGTGCATGACAAGTGGCAGGACGCCCGCCGCATGGCTCTGGGCATGTCGGCTGGTGCCATGGTTCTTGGCGTGGTGATGGTGATACGTGGCCCGGTGTGGCTTGTGTGGCCCGTCGCGATCCTGGCAGTCGCATCTCTCGTTGGCGTGCTGCAGCCCGCGCTTCTTGAGCCGCTGTATCGGTTGGTCGAGTGGGTGGGCAACGGTCTGCGCAGGTGTGCGGCCCGCGGAGTGCTGGCGTTTCTCTATTTCTGCGTTATCACCCCGGTTGCCATTGCTGCACGTGTGTGCGGCACCCGGTTCGTGGAGCGTGGTCCGAACAGATCCCGGACAACGTACTGGAAGTCGAAGACGGTCCAGGCAAGGAGCGAATATGAGAACCCGTACTGATATCGGTGAATACCTCTCGCGGCTGGCAGACATCCGGGGTTACTTCCGAACCCGCAAACGCCTCTGGCTCGCGCCCATCATTGTGTTCTTCGCTGCGTTCGGTGTGCTGCTCGCGCTCGCGGAAGCACCTGTGCTTGCGCCGTTCATCTATGCGCTATTCTAGCGTTCAGCAGTCCCCTCGGCCAGGCCGAAGGGTCTCATGGCCAAGCTCCGCTGTCCACACGTCAGAGCGGCCCACGTTGTCCTTCCGATGGTGACTGTAATCCAGCCAAGCCAAAGGAGGTACAAATGGGCCGATTCAAGCAACCAAGTCACACAGTGTGGGAATGCAAGTATCACGTAGTGCGGATACCGAAGTTTCGGTACTATGTGCGGGAGGTGATCCGGGAGTTGTGCCGACGGCACAGGGTAGAGATACTGGGGGGCAACGTGAAGCAGGACCATCTGCACCTGGTGTTGAGCGTGCCGTCCAGTTACGCGGCCCGCAGGCGCTCAACGTCGGTATCACTCAACGCGACAGAGGCCGTTCCCATTGAGTCTTCGAGCTGCTCGAGCGAACTCGGGCCGACCACCGCGAAGCTCGGGAACTTCTGTGCAAGCAACCACGCGAGTGCAATCTGGTTGCTGGAGCACCCCTTCGATGCCGCCAGTTGCTGCGCGAGTGCGCGGCGTCGCAGGTTCTCTTCACTCCCGTAGTTCCGGGCAAGTCCTGGCTTGGGGAAGTCAGCAGCATGGAAATCGAGACCGTCGTACTTGGCCGCGAAGAACCCGCCAGCCTGGGAGTTGTAGGCCGCGAGCGGTAGTTGCTTCTCGATGTGGAACTGTCGCGTATCCTCATCCACGCCCAACTGCTCTCCGAACGGCCCATCGCTGCGCGTCGATCTGGACTGCGCAAGGCTCCAGGCGACTTGACTGCCACAGATGCGGGGCAACGACGAACCGTCCGCTGCCGCAAGCGCTTCGGCAAGGCGGTCGATACGCCAGTGGGAGCAGCCCACCGCGCGTATGAGTCCCTGCTTCACTGGCTCCTCCAGCCAGCCGAGGATCTCGGCCACGGGTATTGCGCGGTCATCACGGTGGAACCAGTAGACATCGATGCTGTCGCTCTTCAGTCGGTCGAGGCTTTCGTGCAGGTGTTGGAGCACCACTTCGTGGGTCATGCCGGATGTTTTTGCGGTAAAATCCGGGTGACCGCCTTTCGTCGCAACCACCATCGTGTCGCGACACCCGCGCGCCTTCAGCCAGCGCCCGATGATCACTTCACTGTTGCCGCAGCCACCGTTGGCGCCATTGGGATCCCACGCGCCGTAGATATGCGCCGAGTCGAGAAATGTGCCGCCGAGTTCGGCGAACCGGTCGAGCAGCGCAAACGACTCCGATTCGCCCATCTGTGAGCCATACTGCGCAGTGCCGAGGCAAATGGCGGAGACGGGCTGGGCGACGCCTGGTAGTGTGCGGTAGGGCATGGGAGTGTTCATGCGAGCAAAGATACCTGAGAACCGTGGCGAAGTACACAACATGCGGCAGCCTAACCTGGATTGCTTCCTGCAGACACGTATCTTCCTGCGTGGACGCAGTGCCAACTGAAGGAGGGGC
>CAZJJT010000138.1:0-9821 GCA_964546395.1 uncultured Fibrobacterota bacterium | reverse complement strand
CGGCGGGCTCGAGCCGCCACACGATGCTCAGCGCCTCTTCGGCCTCGAGGATGGTCGAGCCGGTAGCCTCGGCAATGTCCTCGAGCGATATCTGCAGATAGCCGTCGTCGCCAAGACAGCCCACGATGAACTGCGCGAGCAGCCGCAGCTTTTCCGAGAGCTTCGCAACCGACAACTGGTTGGTGAGGTATTCCTCGAGGGACGTCTCGTAGACCGCGGTCGGCTCACGGTACTCCTGTCCACGCTCGCGTTCATCGCTCACCCTGCCGGTGAGGTCAAACCCCTCGTCGAGATACTCCTCCCAGTCAATCTCATCTTCATCCGTCTCCAACTCCCCCTCTTCGTCCCCCGAGGCCTCCTCCTGCGCGGCCTCTTCCTGCTGTTCCTGTGTCTCGTCGATTTCGTCGGTCGCTTCGAGCACCGGGTTGGCCTCGAGTTCGGCCCGCACGAGCTGCTCCAACTGCATGGTCGTGACCTGCAGCAGTTTCAGAGATTGGATCATCTGAAACGACAGCTTCTGCTGCAGCTTCATCGACAGGTCTAGGCCAAGATGCACGGTAATGCCCTGCTGCCACGTTGAGGTGAACGGCCTCCGTGGACCGCGTGTGTTCCTGCTGAAAATACTAGCGCAGCCCGCGGCACAGAGGGGCCGCTGCCCGCCCAGTGCAGTCAGTCAAGCCGGAAATTCTGCCCAAGGTAGATCCGCCGCGCTTCCGGACTGTCAGCCAGCTCCTGCGACGTGCCCGCTATCATGATGCTGCCCTCGTGCATGATATACGCCCGGTCGGTGATACGCAGCGTCTCACGGACGTTGTGGTCGGTGATAAGCACGCCGTAGCCCTTGCGGCCCAGCTCGTGCACGATAGTCTGTATGTCCTCGACCGCAATCGGATCGACCCCCGCAAACGGCTCATCCAGGAGAATGAAATCCGGCCGAATCGCAAGGGCACGGGCAATCTCCACCCGCCGGCGCTCTCCTCCCGAGAGCGCGTAGCCCATATGCTTCTCCAGGTGCACCACGTTCAGCTCCTCAAGCAGCTCCCGCATCCGCTGCCGGCGCTGGCGGCTGCTCATCTTCTGGTACTCCAGCACTGCAAGAACATTGTCACCAACGCTCAACCTGCGGAATATCGACGGCTCCTGCGAGAGGTAGCCGATACCCAGGCGCGCACGACGGTACATCGGCATCCTCGATATGTCGTGGTTGTCAAGGTAGATTCGCCCCTCGGTTGCCTGTATGAAACCGACGATCATGTAGAACGTCGTGGTCTTGCCCGCACCGTTGGGTCCGAGCAGACCCACGATCTCGCCCTGGCGGACCGATATCGACACCCCGTCCACCACCCGACGCTTGCTGTACGCCTTCACCAGCCCCTCGGTGCGGATCTCCCGCCGGGGGTGGTCGTCGTCTGCCTTCCGCTCGCGCGTCATCCGCCTCTACCTTGCGTCCTCAGGAGCATACGTGCCGCGCACCTGGCCGCTGAGTACCAGCTCCGATGCCTTCCCGTCACGGAAATACACATGGATAGTGTCGCCGCTGGCCTCGTTGCGACCCCACGAGTCGTCTTCACGCACGAAGTACGTGCTCCGGGCGTTGCCCCACACGAGCGCCTCCCGCAGCGTGCCACGACGCTCAAATGTGAGCACCATGGCCTTGCCCGACACCCGGTTGGCCGAATCCGACTCGGCGCTAAGATAGTATGTGGTGAGAACATCCCCCCACGCCCACACGCTGTCCAACCCACCCGCCGTGTTCATCGAGAGGTACATGCTGTCGCTCGTGACATCGGTGGTGTTGGTGTCCACGCTGTCAATCTCCAGGTACAGCCCGTGCGCCCGCCCGTCAACCGACACCCCCCGCAGCGTATCGCCGGCAAAGTACAGGTCCACCGAGTCGCCATCCATCACGTTGTCCTCATAGGTAATATGCGGCGAACCCCTCAGGTGCGCGCGCTCGACGCGTGTTTCGTACCAGGCACGCTCGCAGAGGGCCACGAGCGGTCCGCGCGTGATCTTCACACTGTGCTTTGCGGTTGCCACGCGCGTCGAATCGTCGTAGCTCATCTCGCGGCCCACAATCACCAGCGTGTCGGACTCCTCCCCCGCGCTGCGCTCGAAACGTGGCTCCCCCGTGAGCGTGAAAAACTCCCGTTCCACGTCGTACGTCCCGTGGCGCCCGCTCACCCGCACACCGTCCGACGGGCTGCGGTACACCACCCGGCCGCTCCCCTCGAGCTGCTGCCGCTTCTTCAGAAACGTCATACGGTCGCAGGTAAGGACTTTGCTCCCACGCTCGGCACGGACGTTGCCGGTGAGCTGCACGGTTCCCTGGTCGCGCCACCACCGAGCGTTGTCGGAGCGAACGGTCAGCTCGTCGTACAGGAACACCACGTTGCCCCGCAGCGTACTCACCAACTCGCCGCGCACCAGTGTGTTCTCGTTGACATCGGCACTGCGGAGGATTAGCGTGGACGCGGCGCCGCGCCGGCGCGCCGCAGGTGCGGCCGCTGCACACACGCCCAACGCCACGCACGCAGCGCGCGCATGCCGCGCCAGCCGGCCGCGTCGTTCAGAAGAACGTGTCGTCACTCTCGATTCTTTCCCTGAACTGCGGGAATTCGCCGCTGACATTGTGTTTGAACACGCTGTGCGAGAAGTCCTCTCGCGCCTCGAATCCCTTCCCCCGAAGCACATCTCCTCTGGCGGTGCGTATCTCCACGAATGTGTCGGAGTACCACATGCGCGTGTTCGCGTCCAGCCGCAACTTCTCGGTGCGCACCACCAGCCCATCCTTGTTCCGCACGTACGCGTCACCCCAGATAGTGAAACTCTCCATCGCCGCGGTCGTGGTGCCCGAGTCGGAGAGGATCTTGGTCGTGGTGGTGCCGGCCGAATCGAACAGCGACAGCACGACAGGCACCGCCAGGACCGTGCCGGTGTCCGAGAGCGGCTTGCGCATGTAGGCCGACTGCAGACGCCACTTGCGAAGCGACCCTTCGTACGAGAACAGCGTCGCGTGATCGAACTCCTGGTAGGGGGTGCGAAGACTGTCTTCCGACACCGGCAACTCCTGCGTGCCCCCGCAACCCGGCACGCCAATGGCAGCCCACAGCACCACTACCAGCAACGACATTCTCTGGATCATGTGTGACGAAAATACGTGCGGCCCCGGTGGGAAAACTGCCGGGGCCGCCGCAAACTCCAGGCCAGAGCGCATGGCGCCCGTCTTCACTTCAGCGGCTTCATCTTCTGCTTCTCCGCCGGCTTCGTGCTGTCGTCGTCCCGGCTATCATCTTCCTTCGCCTTCTGCGGCCCCTTCGTGGCGCTCTTCTTCTTCACGCCGCCCATCGGACCAGGCGCCGCCTTCTGCTTCGGTGAAGGCGTACGGTCATCCTGCGCCTTCGTCCCCACCTTCCCGCCCGCCGGCGCCGGCTTGCCGACCTTCCCCTGACCCGGACCACGGTCGTCGTTCCGCTCGGCGGCGGGCCCCGGACCATGCGGCCCCGGACGGCGGTACTTCACGCCCACCGGAACAGCGTCCCGCTTGTGTGCCGGACCCGCGATGCTGGGCTTCATCAGTTTCTGCTTGCCACCCTTCGACACGTACGCACTCTTCTGCACGCGCACAATGCCAACCGGACGCCCCGTCAGACGCTTCACCTGCCTGAGATCGGGGGCGCTCTTCTTGAGGATGCGCGGCGCGCCCGGCCGCGGCCGCGGGTTCAGCACACGGTGCTGGTGGATATTCTGCGAGGTGAAGAACCGCCCCGGCGCAACGAACCAGTACCGATTGCCCGCCGGCGTGTAGACCTTGGGCACCACCCGTCCCGGAGGCGGCATAGGCGCCCAACAGATGTCCCAATCGGTCACGTACCACGTCACACGTGCCGGCGACCAGTCGTACCCCGGCACCCACAGCCACCCGTAGTCATCGTCATAGTACCAGTTCCCGTAATGACACACGATCCAGCCGAACTGCTCGTACGACACCCACATCCACCCGTCCGAGGTCCATGACCAGTGCCCATAGGTGAACGGCCGCCACTCCTCATCGGCATACGGCGACCACACCCAACCCACCTTCGGGAGCTTGTACCACTCACCGTACTCATCCAGATCCCCGAAGTCCGCCCTGAGTGACACGCTGAGCCCCGGCTGGGCCCAGGTGTCAACCGCACCAGCACACAGCACCGCCAGCACCGAGACCATCAGCACCGCCTGCAGTCGATTCCCACGCATGTGCCCCTCCTTGCCTGATTGGTTGGCTCGCGCTCTTCGCACACCCAAAATAAACTATAGTACCCGACGCCCGGCCGACACTCAGTGATACGGGTCACACCCTGTCATCTCTGAATACGGCGGTCGGCCAGGTTTCTTGCCTCGGCAACCGTAAGATACTGCGGCACAGCACGATAGCAGAACGGGAGCGGCTCCCGCCACTCCCGTTCCCAATCGCGTCCCGATGCCGTCCAGCCCCTACCTGCTCTTGCTCAGCACGATCCGCAGGATACGGCGAACCGGCTCAGCGGCGCCCCAGAGCAGCTGGTCACCTACCGAGAACGCCGCCAGGTACTTCGGCCCCAGGTTCATCTTCCGCATCCGGCCCACCGGTACCGAGAGCGTCCCCGACACCGCCGCCGGCGTCAGTCCCGCCAGCGTGGCCTCCTTGTTGTTCGGTACGACACGTACCCACTCGTGCGCCGAACCGATTATCGACTCGATCTCGTCCATCGGCACATCCTTCTTCAGCCGGACCGCAAATGCCTGGCTGTGACAGCGCATTGCGCCCACCCGCACGCACACACCGTCCACCGGTATCTGCTTGCTCGTGCCCAGGATCTTGTTCGTCTCCGCCACGCCCTTCCACTCCTCACGCGTCTGCCCGTTCTCCATCGCCCGGTCAATCCACGGGATGAGGCTCGCGGCCAGCGGCGCGCCAAAGTTGTCGGTCGGTACCCGACCGCTGCGCAGCTCGTCCGTCACCCGGCGGTCCAGTTCGAGGGCCGTCGAAGACGGGCTGTTGAGCTGGTCCGCACTTGCCGTTGACAGATGCGACATCTGCTTCATCAGCTCGATCATGTTCTTCGCACCGGCCCCCGAAGCCGCCTGGTAAGTCATCGACACCACCGAGTGCACCAGCTTCTTCCGGAACAGCCCCGCCAGAGCCATCAGCATCAGGCTCACCGTGCAGTTGCCCCCGATATAGTCTTTCACACCCGAGCGAAGACCCTTGCGGATCACGTTCAGATTCACCGGGTCCAGCACGATAATCGCGTGGTCCTTCATGCGCAGCGCCGAAGCCGCGTCGATCCAGTAGCCGTTCCACCCCGAAGAGCGGAGCCGGGGGTACACGTCGTTGGTGTAGTCCCCGCCCTGGCACGTCACGACGATATCCAGCTTCGAAAGGGCTGCGGTATCCGAGGCGTCAAGCAGCGGCTTGCCGTCCGGCCCTGGCTGCCCGAGCTGCGAGGTCGTGAAGTAGACCGGCTCGAAACTGCCGTCGAAATCTCCCTCGGCGCGCATGCGTTCCATGAGCACCGAACCGACCATGCCGCGCCACCCTACCATACCAACGCGTTTCATCCTCTCCTCCGTACTCTGCCGGGCCTCATCCCGGTCTGTACTGCCCTGTGACTCATTCCTGTGTCGCGCCGCGGTGAGTACAGCATGTTCCGACGGCGCTGAGCGCGTGTGTACACCTGTCCGAGTATGTGTGTCCTGAATGAAGTGTGATTACCCCTTACGGGGTCTTGGTCGGTTTCCCGCACAGCACCTGGAGTGCCACAATGATGTCGATATCGGCCCGCATCACACTTCCATCTCCTCTTGAAGGCGCCTCAAGTATACAACCAAGAGGCGCCGCCCATCAAGATCACTCTTCGGCCGGCGGTTCAGCAGCCGGCGGTGTGTCCACAGGTGCAGCCTTCGGCTTCGGGCCGCTCAGCGTGACACCGAGAGACACCTGGTGGCGGTGCTGGATGTTGGCGTCGCTCTCGTAGTCGTAGTCAAGCTCGACGGTGTAGCCCACCATCAGGTACTTGGCGATAGTGGTCGAGAACAGTGTCTGCCAGTTCAGGTCCGGGTAACGCCAGTCATTGGGCAGCGTGTCCGCCCCCCCGTGGAACACGGCCTCGTACAGCCGGAACGTGCTCTTGAGGCTGACCTGCTCCTTGAGCAGCTTGGCGTTCACCTCGGTAACCAGTTCGGCACCCCCGTCGTTCGTCGTCACAGTCTCCCACTCGTTGGCCGGACTCCACCGGTCAACCTTCTGCTTGGCAGTCGCGCCAAGGCGCAGGTCCCACACCACCGTCTCCGTCTTGGTCAGCACCCGCATCGCGCCCAACGCTTCACTGAATGTCGCCGGATTGAGATACCGAGCATACGGGTCAGCCGCGGGCGCACTCATGTCGGCAAACTTGCTCACTACCCGCACCGCGACAAAGGGATCAACCCACCCCCCCAGCGTCGTCTTCAGCACCGACTCCAGGTCAATGAGATCGGTCGACTTCTCCGGCGCCATGTCGGGCTCCTTCGCTTGCCCGAACGCGAGTTTCAGCACCGTCTTGTTGTTCAGCTTCGCCCCGATCTGCTTCTCCGCGGTCCCCTCCGCGGCCAGCGACCATGCCAGTTTCCCGGCAACGTCCTTGTCAGACCAGCCCTTGCTCAGGTAACTCAGATTGCCCTTGATGTCGAGTGCCAGTTTCCACGGCTCCTTCGCCGCAACCCCCGCTGCCAGCATCAGCGTCACCACCACCCAGTGCCTCTTCATGTCCACTCCCTCCCGCACGCACTGCATGTGTATCAATGCGTGCCTACCGGCCAGTACTGTCCGGCTCCTGCAGACCCTTCGGTGTGCCGAGCACCTCCGCCCATACAATGCCCTGCCGCAGTCCGGCACTCCCGCCGCGCGAGATTGACTGCGTGTACCTGCCAGCCGAGGGACGTTGGACCTTCTCAACCGTCGACCGCACAACCGGTACCGGTGGCGGCGTCGCGCTCGCCTCGGACACTGGCTTTGCCTCAACCGTCTGCCGCTTCTTCCGCCGCGGCTTGGGCACCTGCGGCTGGTTGAGCAGGCCGCGCTGGAGAGACCGCAGAAGATCCCCCAGCTCGCCTCCCGGCCCCCTTCTCTTCTCCGGGACCGGCGGCGGCTCGGCGGACGGCTCCGATTCGCGCAGCGCCTGCTCACGACGTTTCTTGTTGGCGATCGCCGCCGCAATCGCGATCACCACCCAGATTACCAGCCCGAACAGCGCTTCCATCGGGTCCCCTTCTCTACTGCTGCGGACGGTTCTGCTGCGTCGCGTCCTTGCCAATCGACTCGCGCATCTGCGTATCCGCCATCACATTCTTCATGCGGTAGTAGTCGAAGATGCCCAGGTTGCCCTTGCGGAACGCTTCCGCCATCGCGAGCGGGACCTCTGCTTCGGCCGCCACCACCTTCGCGCGCATCTCCTGCACCCGCGCCTGCATCTCCTGCTCCTGCGCCACCGCCATCGCCCGCCGCTCTTCGGCGCGCGCCTGCGCAATCTTCTTGTCCGCCTCGGCACGGTCCGTCTCGAGCCGCGCACCGATATTCTCGCCCACGTCCACGTCGGCAATGTCGATTGACAGGATCTCAAACGCCGTCCCCGCGTCCAGCCCCTTCTTCAACACGGTCTTGGATATCGAGTCCGGGTTCTCCAGCACCTGCTTGTGCGACAAGGCCGAACCGATCGTGGTCACGATCCCTTCGCCCACGCGTGCCAGGATAGTCTCCTCACCAGCGCCACCCACCAGGCGGTCGATGTTGGCGCGGACCGTGACTCGCGAGATCGCCTTCAACTGAATGCCGTCCTTCGCCACGGCGGCCACGAGCGGGGTTTCGATCACCTTGGGGTTGACACTCATCTGGACCGCTTCCAGCACGTTACGGCCGGCCAGGTCGATGGCGGTCGCCCGGTTGAACGTAAGCGGGATGTTGGCCTTGTCTGCCGCAATCAACGCCTGGATCACGCGCATCACGTTGCCGCCCGCCAGGAAGTGCGCCTCCAGGCCGTTCGTGTCAATGTCGATCCCCGCCTTCACACCCATGATCTTGGCGTTGACAATCAGGTTGGGCGGCACCTTGCGGAACCGCATGAACACGATGTTCAGCAGGCCGACACGCGCACCCGACACCTGCGCCTGGAACCACAGCGCAAACGGTGAGAACACGAAGATCATGAACAGTACGAATGCGATGACACCAAGTGCAATCCAGACAAGAATCGGCATGCGTGGACCTCCCTAGTCCGATGGTGAATCTGTGCGTCTGACGACGATACGGTTCCCGTTCACTTCCGACACCACGACGTGTGCGCCCCGCGCCAGGTAGTCCCCTGCGGTCACCACGTCGCGCTTCACTCCTGCTATCAACGCGCGGCCGCTGGGCCGCAAGTCACTCAGCACCTCGCCCTCCTGCCCCACCAGTCCGGCCAGTTGCGGGTCCTGCGATACGTTCCCCGAGGACTTCGACAGCTGCGAACTCAGCGCAGCCGGTGTACGCGCAAGCAGGCGCACCCCCGCCCACACCAGCACGGGAACCACCACCAGGTCCGCCAGACCGGTGCCCACAGCCACCTGCACCGACACCGACTCCCAGAGATTGTACAGCGAGAACCCGAATGCGGCAACCGCCGCGATGGTGAGGATGCCGGCGGAGGGGATCACAAACTCCGCCAGGATCGCGACCACACCAAGCAACTGCAGCAGGATCGAGAGCACCACACTATGCATGGGTAGCTGCCTCCGGCATCACCACCACGCGGTTGCCCTGCACTGCCGAGACGGTCACCGTGGTACCGACATCGACGAAATCTCCATCCGACACCACGTCACACTCCCGCAAGCCGAACCGCGCGCTCCCCGCCGGCCGAAGGGGCTTGGTCACCACGCCCCGTTCGCCCACGGCCACGCCCGTGGGATGGTCGGAGTCGACATGCGACGACACCGTCTGCACCAATGTCGGCCCGTCCACCGCCTGTCCCAGGCGCGGGAACAACAACATGAAGAAGAGCACTATCATCACCACCGAACCCACCAGTGCCAACCCCACCATCCGAAGGTTGCTCACCAGCAGGTCGCTCTGCCAGGGGAGTTCGGGACTGGGGATCACGAACCCCTGCAGCGACAGCACCAGCGCCACCGCAATCAGCCCGATTCCGGCAAAACCCGCGACCCCGAACCCCGGTATCACGAAGATATCCACGAGGAGCAGAATCACCCCAATCGCCAGTATCAGCAGCTCGGTGTAGTTGGCAAGCCCCACCATGTACTGGCTGAAGAACACCAGTGCCAGGCACACGGCGCCCACAGCCCCGGGAAACCCGATCCCCGGCGTCTTCGTCTCGATGTAGATGCCCGCGATGCCGATGAGCATGAGGATCGGCGCAATCTTCGTGATCAGCCGCACGAATGTCTCCGACCAGCTCTCCTCCGTGCGCCGGACAGACGCATCCGGCCCCCCGAGTTCCGCCGCCAGCTCTTCCACGCTCTCAATCGTGCCGTGCGAGAAACCCAACAGCACCGCCTCAGCATCATCCATGGTCAGCAACTCCCCCCGCTTGACCACGGTTGTCCGACGCACGACCGCTGCCCTCTCGCTCTCGCTCATGTCAGCGTACGCCACCGAGTCGGTGTACGATACACCATCGGCGGTCTCAAGCCGGTACACCAGGTTGTCGTCGCTCACCATCGCCTCGGCCAGCTTCTCCGGGAACCCGTTGCGCTTGGCCAATGCCCTGAACTTGGCCCGCAGCGGCGACTGGAACTTCTCACCCAGCATCTGCGGTCCGTCGTTG
>CAZJJT010000137.1:0-9906 GCA_964546395.1 uncultured Fibrobacterota bacterium | reverse complement strand
GGCCGTCGCGTTGCGAGGCAGCGAGGCCGAAGCCGAGGACAAGCCGCCGTTCTACCCGTTTCTCGAGCCGATCAGCCCGCTGCGGTTTCCGTTCGACGGTATCGATCTGCTGTACGAAACCGCCCGCATCAATCTCCCCGTACCTATCGGGCCCATGGCCCAGATGGGGCTCTCGGCCCCGGCCACCGTGGCGGGCACACTGGCCCAGCAGAACGCGGAAGTGCTTGCGGGTGTGTGTGTGACACAGCTTGTCCGCGAGGGCATGCCGGTGTGCTACGGCGGCATCTGCCACGCGTTCGACATGTCCACCACGCAGATGATATTCTCGGGGCCCGAGCAGGCCCTGTTCGGAACTGCGATGACCCAGCTCGGCAAGTCCTTCGGCCTGCCGGTCTACGTGAACGTGGGTCTCACCGACTCGAAGCTGCCCGACGCCCAGGCGGGGCTGGAGTCGGGGATCACACTGATGCTCGCGGCGGCAGCCGGCGCCGACATCTTCGGCCACATGGGGATCTGCGGTGTCGACCAGGCGACTTCGCTCGACATGCTTGCGCTGCAGGATGAGGTGATCAGCTACGTCGAGAGTGTCATGCGCGAGGTCGACTACAGTGACGAAGCGCTCGGCCTCGATATCGTCGAGAGTGTCGGGCCAGGCGGCTCCTACGTGGGCGAAATGCACACGGCCATGCATTTCCGCCAGGAGCTGTGGCAGCCGCAGCTGCTCGACCGTCAGTACTACCAGGCCTGGCTCGACAACGGCGCCGTGAGTACGCAGCAGCGCTGCCGGGAGCGCGTGGAGCAAGTGCTGGTGTCACACCAGCCCGAACCAGTGTCGGCCGAGTTGGATCGCGACATGGCCCGGGTGGTGGCCGCGGCGAAGAAGGAGTTGGGGTAGGCTCGGCGAGCGTCTCAGCGACGTCCGCGTGCTCGGTATCCCCGCTGCATGTTGCGTCCGAATGTCACTGGCCGATGCACAGGCGTCTCGGGCCCGATTCTGCGGGGCTCCGGATCCGCAAAGCCGTCGTAGTGCTTCAGCGTGCACTTCCGGCTTGTCGCGTACTCGATCCGCCTGAGGAATTTCTCTTCCTCGTGCGAGACGAAGGTCAACGCCGCGCCGGTCGCGTCCGCCCGCCCGGTGCGCCCCACCCGGTGCACGTAGTCCTCGGCGAACTGCGGGGTGTCGAAGTTCACCACGTGCGATATCCGTTCGACGTCGATACCGCGTGCCGCGATGTCGGTGGCGACGAGGATGCGGCACTCGCGTGCCTTGAACGCATCCAGCGCGCGCTGCCGCTGCGGCTGGGAACGGTTGCTGTGGATTGCAGCGGCCTGCAGGCCGCGTCTTTCGAGGCGGCTCGAGATACGGTCGGCGCCGCGTTTCGTGCGTGAAAACACCAGCATGGTCTCCACCGCTTCGTTCTGGAGTACATGTACCAGCAGGTCCATCTTCGCCTTCGCCGACACCGCGTAAAAATGCTGCTCGACACTCTCCACCGGCCGGTTGGTCTCGCCGACGTCCACTTTGACTGCGTCGTGGACTACCTCCGCCACCAGTCCACGTACCTCGCGTGACATGGTTGCCGAGAACAGCAGTGACTGGCGCTGCTGTGGTACCTGGCGGATTATCTTGCGCACGTCGTTGATGAAACCCATGTCGTACATCCGGTCGGCTTCGTCGAGCACCAGAATCTGCACGTGCGCGAGGCTGACAGTCCGGCGGCCGAGGTGGTCGAGCAGGCGGCCGGGCGTAGCGATGAGAATGTCGACGCCGTTGCGCAGCTGCTGAATCTGGCGCTGCATCGACATGCCGCCGTACACCGACGCGGTCCGGATGTTGGTGTGTCGGCCGTAGTCCTGTGCGGCATCCTCAATCTGCTGTGCGAGTTCGCGGGTCGGGGTGAGCACCAGCACCCGCGGAGCCCGCCCCTTCATGTGCGCCCCGTCGCGCGAGTGTGTCAGGCGGTCGAGAATCGGCAGCACGAACGCTGCGGTCTTGCCGGTGCCGGTTGGCGCGCAGGCGATGAGGTCGCGTCCCTGAAGGACGGCCGGGATCGCTTTCTGCTGCACTTCGGTAGGCTGCGTGTAGCCCGCACTCTGTACCGATGCGAGCATGTGTGTGGACAGGCCAAGTGTGGCAAAGCCCATGGAACCCCTTTTCGGGTAAAAATGTTGAGACGCGCGTACCGCGAAGGGGGCCGAGTAAGAGGCAGAGAAAGGGGACGGAGGAAGTCCCTATCACACGCCTGTCGTCGAATCACATCGAGGGCGAGTCACTCGTTCCGCTCGTTCGCACTGCGATGTGTGACAAGCGGGCCTGCATCATGCAGGTTCACAAACATACATCAGGCCCAGGCGCGGGACGCGCCCGGGGCGGGCTACTACTCGGGATCGCCTGCGGTCTCCTCGGTGTCTCCGGAGTCCTGCTGCGTGTCGCGCCCACCGTAGCCGAACAGCCCTTCCATGTCGATATCCTGGTTCGCCAGGTCGAGACCGACGTCGCCTTCCTCTCCGCCCTGCAGCTTCGCTTCGCGCCGTTCCTGCCGGCGTTGGAGCTTGTCTTCGCGCTTCTTGCGGCGGCTCCGTTCGCGACTCCTCTTCTCGAAACTGGCCCGGGACCTGGTTGCCATAGTGTGTTCCTTTCGTCGTGGTGTGCTCAGTCTCTCTGCAGGAAAGGGCGGAGGCAGTCGAGCAGCGACGCCTGCTTGAGTTTCTCGAACGCGCGTTCCTTGATCTGACGGACACGCTCACGCGTAAGCGAGAGCTGGTGCCCGATCTCGTCGAGTGTGTGCGCCGTATCGTGGCCGACACCGAAGTAGAGCCTGATAATCTCGCTCTCCCTGCTGCTCAGGGTGTCGAGTGCCCGCTGCAACTGCCGGCTGAGCGCGCTGTCGAACAGCTTCTCGTCGATGTCTTCCGCATCGGAAGCCTGCAGATGGTCGTGGAGCGTGCCCGACACCGTGGGGGCGTCCAGCGACGAGTGCCGGCTCCCCACCTGCACCATCCGGTTCACCTCACTCGCCTTCATCTGCAGGTCCGCCGCGATCTCCTCCGCGCTGGGCTGGCGGTGCAGGCGCTGCTCGAGCACCCGCTGTGCCCGTCCGATACGGTAGAGCGAGCCCGCCCGGTTGAGCGGAAGGTGCGTGATGCGCGACTGGCGCGCAAGGGCATGGAGGATCGCCTGGCGTATCCACCACACGGCGTACGAAATGAACCGGAAGTTCTTTTTCTCATCGAACCGGTGTGCTGCCCGAATCAGCCCCATGTTGCCTTCGTTTATGAGGTCGCCCAGTGGCAGTCCCTGGTGCTCATAGGTGTGCGACACGCTGACCACGAAGCGCAGGTTCGCCAGCACCAGGCGCTGCAGCGCCCTCAGGTCTCCTGCGCGGATAGAGGACATCAGCGAGGCTTCCTCACGGGTCGACAGCGGCTTGTTGGCGGCAATCTCCCGCATGTACAGGTCGAGCGAGAGGTCCCGGGGCGCGGGACGCAGCAGTACCTGGGGTTGTTTTCTGCTCCGGGACATGCAACTCCAGTGCCTTTGCGGCGTGCGACGGACGCGGGTGGTACACAGGTCCCGGCGTTCACCCTGCGGTGCCCGCCATGTGGAGCGCGTGCGACTGACTGCAGCGCCGAACGTGATCGCGAGAGGACGTCTTCTTGAGACCGGGACGAAGCCTGACCCGATGGCAGGCGGAATATAGCTTCCTGAACGCCCGAAGGTGCGGGTACGCCGGGATGGGCGATTTCACCGCGAGTTCACACGGCGTTCACTCCATCAGCAACCTGTTCGGGCATGTTCCTGCGGTGGCGGGCACAGCGGACGGGGCCGCCGCGGGAAGGAGTCGCGCGATGGAACACGAGATCTGGCATTCGAGGATGCTAGGGGGGTGCGACGGGGTATGCCACGGCACGGCCTCCTGCGCGTTTGGTCTTCTCAACTATGCGCGCGGCAGGGACGGTGAGTCGCGGCGCAACCGCCAGCGACTGGCTGAACTCGCGGGTTTCAGCGCGGACTCGGTGACCATGGTGCGCCAGGTTCACGGGGCGTGCGTACGGCTGATCACTCGTTCCGAGATCGGCAATGGCGCCGAGCGGCACAGCGACGAGCTTCCCGAGTGCGACGCGATGGTCAGCCGCGAGCCCGGCGTGACACTGGTCGTGCGCACCAACGACTGCGTGCCGGTACTGATACTCGACCGGGCGAGCGGGGCAATCGGGGCGGCACACGCGGGGTGGCGCGGAGTGCTGGGCGGAGTGGTGGGCAACACGCTTGAGGCGATGGGGGCTACGTTCGGGACCAGGGCAAGAGACCTGAACGTCGCTCTGGGCCCGAGCATCTGCGGGCGTCACTACGACATGGGGCCGGTTTCCGCAGAGCCGGCGCGGCTGTTCTGCGAGGCGTTCCCCGACACTTCGGGGGTAACCGACCAGCGCTCGGGCCGCGTGTTTGTCGACCTGGCGCGTGCGGTGCGGCTGCAGTTGATGCACGGCGGGGTGCCCGATAGCAGCATTGACACCTGCCCTCACTGCACCTATGAACACCACGACCGCTACCCCTCGTATCGCGCCAACGGCGGCAGGAAACCATCCTTCTCGATCTGGTCGTTCATCGGGAGGCAGGCGGGTTCTGTCTGAACCACGGTCTGTCACGGCCCTATATTCGCGGTATTCGCTCCCCGAACCACCAGCCCCATCCACAGGAGTTGCCATGGACCTCGAACGCATCGGTATCACCCTTGGGGAGCACTTCGACGGGACCGAGGGATTCACCGTCACCCTCATCGCCATCCTGGGCGCCATCCTTGCCGGGCTGCTGATCAGCGCGACCATCGTCTTCGTCATGCGGCGTATCGACGCGCGTGTGGATCCGGAGAAGGTCAACATTCCTATCGACGCGAAGCGGTGGCGCGGCCCGCTCAACCTGCTCCTGCCCGCGCTCTGCGTGACCGTCGTGACCCCCGTGCTGCGCCTCCCCGAGGGTACGGCGGGGGTGTTCAGTCACCTGCTGGGCATCTGGACCATCTCCGCCGTCGCGTTCCTCAGCGTGCGACTGATCCAGATTGGTCGCGACACGGTGCTGGAGCGCTACGACGTGGGTGTGAAGGACAACCTCAAAGCGAGGGCGGCACACACGCAGATCAGGGTGATTGTGCGGATCCTGATGGCTGCGGTGCTGCTGATTGCGGCGTCCTCCATTCTTATCACGTTCGAGCGCGTGCGGCAGATCGGGGTCAGCCTGCTTGCTTCAGCCGGTATCGCGGGTGTGGTGATAGGGTTTGCCGCCCAGCGGAGCATCGCCACCGTTCTGGCGGGCATCCAGATCGCGCTCACGCAGCCGATACGGGTGGAGGATGTGGTGATTGTGGAGGGCGAGTGGGGGTGGATCGAGGAGATCACGTTGACCTACGTGGTTGTGCGTATCTGGGATTTGCGACGGCTGATAGTGCCAATCACGTACTTCATCGAGAAGCCGTTCCAGAACTGGACCCGCACCTCGGCCGACCTGCTCGGGACCGTGTTCCTGTATGTCGACTACAGCATGCCGATGGAGCCGCTGCGCAAGGAGTTCCGTCGTATCCTGGAGGAGAACCCGTTGTGGGACAGGAAGGTGTGCGTGCTGCAGGTGACCGACGCGAAGGAGCGGACAGTCGAGGTTCGCGCGCTGCTTAGCACCGAGGACTCACCCAAGGGATGGGACCTGCGCGTGCATGTGCGCGAGAAGCTCATCGAGTTCATGCAGAAGAACTACCCCGAGAATCTGAGCAGAACCCGCGTGCTGCTCGACAGGGCCGAGTCGTCGTGAGTGCGGTATGAGGTAAATTCAGACACAGGCATACACACAGGAATGACGATATCCCGCACTGATGCTGTTCTCCGAACTCCCACTTGATCCCCGCCTGCAGCAGGCAGTTGACGAAGCCGGCTTCGTGAGCTGCACCGAAGTGCAGGCGCAGACGCTGCCGCTTGCGCTGGCGGGACGCGACGTGGCGGTGCAGTCGCAGACCGGAACCGGCAAAACCGCGGCGTTCGTCCTGCCGATACTGCAGGCGTTCGTGGAGGGGCGCGCGCGGCGCGCACTGGTGGTGGCGCCCACGCGGGAGCTGGCGACACAGGTTGAGGGGGACGCGCGTCAGCTTGCTGCGCACCTTCCCGTGTCGACCGGTTCGATCTACGGCGGGGTGGCATACGAGAAACAGGAACGCCTCATTCGCGAAGGGACCGAGTTTCTTGTCGGCACCCCCGGGCGTATCCTGGACTTCGCTTCGAAGCGGCTCCTGCGCCTCGGCGAGATCGACATGGCGGTGGTTGATGAAGCTGATCGCTTGTTCGACATGGGCTTCTACTACGACATCTACCGGATACTGAAGGCGATGCCGCGTCCGGGCCAGCGCCAGACCATGCTGTTCAGCGCCACGCTCGACAGCAAGGTGCGGCGGCTTGCCGCCGAGTTCATGGCTTCACCGGCCGAGATCTCCATCGAACCGCAACGCATAACCGTCAGTGAAGTCGAGCAGGTACTGTACCACGTTGGGACGCACGAGAAGGTGCCGCTGTTGCTGGGGATGTTGCGGACCCGCGCACCGCGCGCAACGCTGATATTCACCAACACGAAGGTGGCTGCCGAAGAGCTGGCCAAACGGTTGTCGCACAACGGACTGGAGTGCTTCGCGCTTACCGGTGATCTGCCGCAGCGCAAGCGCGAGCAGACAATCGAGGCGATCAAGCAGGGACGCATCACGCGCATCGTCGCCACGGATGTGGCCGCGCGCGGGCTGCATATCAACGACCTTGACCTCGTGGTGAACTTCGACGTGCCCGAGGACCCCGAGAACTACGTGCACCGTATCGGGCGGACCGCGCGCGCGGGGAAAACGGGCGTGGCAGTGACCCTGGCGTGTGAACGGTATGTAGAGGCGCTCGAGGCGATTGAGCGGCTGCTCACCACGCGCGTGCCGGTGGGAGTGGTGGATGAGACGCTGCTCGACGAAGACCGGACTGCGGGAAGAAGCATGCGTCGCATGCACCTGCCGTCACTGCCAACGTCTACGCCTCGTCATGCCCAGAGCCAACAGCACGGCACAAGCCACGCCGCTCCCGGTGGTGGGCCGGTGAAGAAGCGCCGCCGGAAGCGCACGTCCCGTCGCCCCGGCGACTCCAGGCAGGTAGCTGCCCCCGTGCAGTCTCGCGCACAGGCGCCCGAGAAGCACTCCCACGACCACACCCCGCACCGCCACGGCTTTTTCAGCAGAGTGGTCCGGGCGCTTCGGGGGAAGTAGCGGTCGAGCACTGCCTGTCGAACGCTGCCGTGCGGTACCCACCAGAGCTTCCGCCGGTGCCATGCGTGTAGTACCCTGTCATACCAGTGGGTTGGCGTCGATTCCACACTACTGCCTCTACGAGTAACACGGAAAGTGGCAGGGGACGGTCGCGTGCGCAATCCAACAGAGCTATTTTACTCCGTCGCACCGACAGGCACGTCTGTTTCCACTCTCCCACCGGGCACGTGACATGAACCGAATCGTCAAGAAAGAGCAGCTGTCCGAGCAGGTGCTGCGCTACCGTATCGAGGCCCCGCGCATTGCCGCCAAACGCAAGGCCGGGCAGTTCATCATTCTGCGCACCGAGGAAGAGGGGGAGCGGATCCCGCTCACCATCGCCAACGGCAGCGCCGAAGAGGGTTGGATAGAGATCATCTTCCAGGTGGTCGGCCACGGTACCACGCACCTGGCGATGCTCAACGAGGGGGACGAGATCCTCGACCTGGTCGGACCGCTCGGCAAACCGACCCATATCGAGAAGTTCGGCAGGTGCCTGGCAATCGGCGGGGGAGTGGGCATCGCGCCGCTGTACCCGATCGTGTGTGCACTCACTGAGGCGGGCAACGAGGTCACCACGATTGTCGGGGCACGTAACAAGGACCTGCTGATACTCGAAGACGAAATGAAGGCGAAGAGCAGCCGCCTGCTGGTGACCACCGATGACGGGAGCAGCGGGCGCAAGGGATTTGTGTCAGACGTGTTCAAGGAGCTGCTCGGCGCGGGCGAGACGTTCGACTTTGCTATCGTAATCGGACCGGCCATCATGATGAAGGTTACCACGGCGCTGACCGTACAGGCGGGGATTGCCACCTACGCCTCGCTGAACCCGATCATGGTCGATGGCACCGGGATGTGCGGTGGGTGCCGGGTGAGTGTGCACGGGCAGACGAAGTTCGCGTGCGTGGACGGGCCGGAGTTCGACGCGGCGGGGATCGACTGGGACGAGATGCTGAAACGGCTGAATGCCTACAAGGGACACGAGCGGACCACGATGGAGAACCACACCTGCAAGCTGGCGGACGTGCGATGAGTGAAACAGAGACGGCTGTTGACAGGAAGCACAAGACTCCCATGCGCGAGCAGGACCCGAAGGAGCGCGCGCGCAATTTCGACGAAGTGCCCTACGGGTATACCGAGGAAGAGGCGCAGAGGGAAGCGCGGCGCTGCCTGCAGTGCAAAAAGCCCCTCTGCGTGGGTGGATGCCCGGTGGCGGTGCAGATCCCCGAGTTCATCAGGCTGATTGCCGAGGGCGATTTTGCGGCCGCGGCGCGCAAGATCAAGGAAACCAACTCGCTTCCTGCGGTCTGCGGACGCGTGTGCCCGCAGGAGGAGCAGTGCGAGCTGAGATGCGTGCTGGGCAAGAAGGGCGAGCCGGTGGCGATCGGTAACCTCGAGCGGTTCGCGGCCGACTGGGAGCGGGAGCACGGGGTCGTTGAGCTGCCGCAGCTCAAGAAGAAGAACGGCAAGAAGGTGGCGGTGGTGGGGTCGGGCCCCGCGGGGCTGACGCTGGCGGGGGAGTTGGTGAAGGAGGGTTTCGAGGTGAGCGTGTTCGAGGCGCTCCACCGGCCGGGTGGCGTGCTGGTGTACGGCATCCCGGAGTTCAGGCTGCCCAAGGAGATCGTGAAGCGTGAAGTGGCGTACCTGGAGCGCATGGGCGTGAACGTGGTGCGCAACTTCGTGGTGGGACGTACGGCCACTATCGAGGAACTGATGGACGAGGAAGGCTACGACGCGGTGTTCGTGGGCTCCGGCGCCGGGTTGCCGTCGTTCATGCGTGTTGCCGGCGAGAACCTGATCGGCGTGTACTCGGCCAACGAGTACCTCACGCGCAGCAACCTGATGAAAGCGTACAAGCCCGACTCCCCTACGCCGATTATCCGGGGCAGGCGCGTGGTGACCGTCGGCGGCGGCAACGTGGCCATGGACTCGGCGCGGACCGCGCTGCGGCTCGGGGCGGAGAAGTCGATGATCGTGTACCGGCGCAGCGAGACGGAGATGCCGGCACGCAAGGCGGAGGTACACCACGCGCAGCAGGAGGGGATAGAGTTCAACCTTCTGTGCAACCCCGTGGAGATACTCGGTGACGACGACGGGCACGTGCGGGCGGTACGTTGCATTCGCATGAAACTGGGCGAACCGGACGCTTCAGGGCGCAGGCGTCCCGTGCCGATGGAAGGTAGTGAATTCGAGTTGGACTGTGACGTCGTGGTGGTGGCGATCGGCAACAACCCGAACCCGCTTATCCCCAACAGCACACCCGACCTGACGGTCACCAAGTGGGGGACGATTGCCGCTGACGAGGCCGATGGGCGGACGTCGAAGGAGCACGTATACGCCGGTGGCGATATCGTGACCGGCGCAGCCACGGTGATCCTCGCCATGGGCGCCGGCAGAACGGCGGCCCGGAGTGTCATGGAGGACCTGCTGGGGAAGACGTAGGCCACTTGCCCGCACATGCTATCTTTGGGCACCATGTCCGGATCCGTGCACAAGGACGGCACTGCCGCAGCCACTGTCGAGCTGAAGTACCCCGACTACACGTTCACTCCCATACTGGGCTGGTCGATCTCGCGCTACGAGGTGTTCG
>CAZJJT010000136.1:0-9946 GCA_964546395.1 uncultured Fibrobacterota bacterium | reverse complement strand
CGGACGACAAGGACTTCCGCGACCCGAAGGTGATCTGGCACGAGGAGAGCGCCCGGTGGGTCATGGTTGTCGCCGGGGGCACGCTGCGTACTTTCTCATCGACCGATCTCATCCACTGGCACTTCGAGCATGTCCACGAGTCAATCCACACCGAGTGTCCCGACCTGTTCAGAATGCCGATCGATGGCGACCGGGAACGCTGCCTGTGGGTACTCAGCCTCGGCGGTCGTGCATACAGGCTCGGCGAGTTCGACGGGAAACGGTTCACGCCAGTCTCCGAACAGATCACCATGAGTGCCGGTCCCGATTTCTATGCGAGCCAGAGCTTCTCGGACGCGCCGGACAACCGGCGCATCGTCGTGTCGTGGCTGCATAACTGGGGGTACGGAAGCTCCCTGGACGCATCGGGTATCCGCAACGTGTTCCCTACCGGGGAGCAGGCGGGCGGGTGTCTGAGCGTGCCGTATGAACTGCACCTGCGGTCAACCGTCGAAGGTCCTCGGCTGCACATGCTTCCCGTGGCCGAACTCGACGCTGTGTTTCCGCCCACACCCTCTGCGGGCCCTGTTGCGCTCACGGTGGACACGCCGTATCCGGTCGCCGGCAGTCTTGCCTGCGCAGATCTGCGCTTCACCGCGCCAAGGGGTAATTCGGGCCGCTGTGCAGTCAGAATCGCCACGGGCCCTGACACATGGGTCGACTGTGGCTATGACAGCGCTGGGTACTGCCTGTTCATCGACCGGCGACACAGCGGCTTGGACACGGCGAGGGGCTACTGCCGGGACACGGTCTCACCACCCGTCGGTGGCACCGGGCCCGTCAGCCTGCGTGCACTACTCGACACGTGTTCAGTGGAGCTGTTTGCCAATGAGGGAGCGGCTCACCTGTCGGCGTTCGTGCTGCGCGACCCGACCGTGCTGGCTGGGCATCGGGTCGACTGCCACTGAGCGTTCGGCTCCCACGCTGGAGCCCGTCCGCAGGCATCCTGGCGGTGAACGTGCCTTCGAGTTCGTGGAACCACTCGAGTGCTCGCTTGTACCCTTCACCAGACCTTTTCCTGCCGGCCGGCTGGGCGCCGATGGGTCCTAGCGTCTGGCAGTGATGCTCACGGCCAAGCCGTCTCGACTCACCTCAACCGCGCCGCAGCGAGGGCCGGCCGGGATACGCTGCCCGCGGATCGTGTAGCGTCCGGGAGCGCCACGGCCTGCGGGCCCCGGTTGTGCGACTGCCTGGAACGCCCTGAGCGCCACGCTCTGCAGAATCGGCATGAGTGCCACAGCCCAGTTGTGGGCGATCTTGCGCTCACCCGACTCGGTGGGATGGAAGTTGTCGCGAAGATCGGTGGTGGTGCTGAACCCGGTGTGCTGGTCAACGAGGAACACGGGTGACTGCACGGTGCTCTTCGATGCGACGAGTGCGGGCAGCAGACCATTCAGTGTATCGATGGCGGCGAGTGGCGACGCGGCAGGGGTCAGTTGAGCCACCAGCACGATGACCGACGGTTGGTATGCCCGGAGCGTATCGATGATCCAGCCGATTTCGTCTCGCGTGCTTGCCGCACCATCCCCGCGGTCGACATCGTTCGTGCCGATCTGCACCAGCACAATGTCGGGTCGCCCGGTGACAGCCGGGAGCCACACGGTCAAGTTGCCCGGGTAGCTGAACAGGGTGCCTGTCGAGCCGTACAGCAGCTCGTTCGCTTCCCACCCGTAGTGCCCCTCGTGGTTCTCGTCGAATTCGTCATAGGGACACGCCGATGCGATCTGACCACGGGGCGGCGAAAGCCACACACCGGTGCGACTCCCAACCAGGTTGACGCAGTAACCGCTGTCAGTCAACTCCTTCCAGAGCCAGCAGCGGTAACTCGCCCATCCTGATGCATCCTCGGTGATCGAGTTGCCGAGGGGCATGATACGGATCGCGGTTGTGGTGTCACATGCGGCCCTGGCCGGCCCCACTGCTGCAGAGAGCGTTGCAGTCAACGCGAGCAGACAGATACGGACACGCGCACGCACCGGGCCCGCCACCCGCTTGTCACCGGACACGAGCAGTCACTTTCTCCTGCGTGGGTCACGGCCTGCTGAGCAGAAGCCGCGCCTCAGACGAGCCACTCGACACCACCCGGACACCGCCGGCGAGCGAACTACCGCGTTGAGGCGTGCGCACGCCATTCAGCGAGTACACGACAGCATCCCGGTCGGCGCGGAAACGTGTCTGACGCCGTCCCGGAGGCGGCATTCGCGTGCCGGTCGACGGGTCGTAGTTCTGTCCGTACAGCGTGACAACGCTGTTCGCGGGAAGGGTCACGCTTGTGGTCGCCGTACCGGCATCGACACAGTTCTCACCTGCGGTTGACCGATAGACAGTGAACGAGGGCATGTCAGGCCCTGCAAGTGTCACCGTTCTTGACGCACTGTTGGCGTTGAGCAGAATGACAGTCAGGGTCTGCTGCGCCTTGTGCCGGAACGCGACTGAGAAGACCAGGCTGTCGCCCACCAATGAATCCCCCACACCGACGGCGTCGGGACGGATGTAGCGTGCGTAGTGCTTGTGCACGTAGGCGCGTTTGCCCGGCTGGCTGGCCACAAACATCGCGTACTCGCTGTTCTCCGCTCCCCCGCTGAGCTGCCACCACACCCATGCCGCAAGCTTGCCGTACTTGAGCGCAGCATAGATCGCTTCCGCCACCTGGAACGCATCACCCCAGTCGTCGAAATAGCCCGAGGTTTCGGTCATCCACAGGGGCTTGTTGACCGATGCGGCCTGGTTCCCCGAGATTCGCCACAGGTTCACGGCCTGCGCAACCGGTGTCGGATGCACACCGTCACTGTAGCCATGCACCGCCAGCGCGTCCATCAGCCGGCGCGACGTGGTATCGGCCATGAGCCGACCAGGGTACCCGCCGACCGCCCAGCGCGACAGCATGTCCTCGGCACCGAAGAGCTTGACATTCGGGTACATCGCCTTCACCCGCTCGCCGAATATCTTGAACACGTCGCGATACCGTTCGGCCGTGTACACACACGACTCATAGGGTTCATCAAACGCCGGCTCGTTCTGCATGCTCAATGCATACAGGTCGATGTTGCACTGGTCCTTGTACGCCTTGACCGCGGCTGCACCGAGTTCGGCCAGCTCGTTCTCCACGCCGGTCTTCAGGATATTGGTGGCAGGATCGCCGCCGCTCTCACTGTTGTTAACCTTCATCCATATCGGCGGGGACCAGAAACTGGCGATGAACCGCATCGGTTCGTTGCTCTGTGCAGCCTTGTCGCGCAGCGCGATGAAGAAGGCGCACTGCTTGGAGATGAAGGTTGAGCTGGAGCTGAACGTCCCGAACGTGTTGGGGTCGTTGTTGTCGTTCGTCGGCTCGTAGTTCTGCGGGTAGAAGTTGTTGCGGGTCATCGTGAAACCCAGGTCATCCACGACCTGGTTCAGGAAGGTTGCGTTGTAGAACGGTCCACCTCCCCACCAGACATTCATGGAGCCATGCGCCCCGAACCCTTCAATAGTCTGGTACTCAACGGCCGGGTTGACGGTGACCGTGACCTGGGCCCATGCCGCGAAGCATACGGCGCTCAGAACTGCGATGGTTCCGGCCCCGCTGTACGTACGTGCACGTGTCATTGATCCCCCCTGGAAGATTGTGACACCCCCGTGTATGGTATAGAATACCCTGCGGGAGGAGCAAATACCAAGGGAAATCTTGCTGTTGTTGTCAGCCTGTCCCGGTTGCCGTACGGGACCTCCTAGCGGCTCTCGTGCCCTGCGCTCTTCACAAGTCTCGTCGCGTGCCGGTATTGGTCAACCGACAGCTCGACCAGGCATGTACCTGCTGCACCCCGCATCACCGGCAGTGGTGTCAGTCCGGGCTGCACGCGTCCTGCCCAGCGCGCGAGAACGCGACCGTTCAGGTCGTAGACGCGGACGGCTACCTGCGTTGCCGCATACGCCTGCAGCCACAGCTGCTGAGCGCGGCGCAACACCTGCGGCGCCGCGGCCACCTGTTTCACCCCTGCCGGCCCCGCCGACACAACGACTTCGTCGGCTGTGGCATAGTGTACCTCGAACTCACAGATGCGGGCGGTATTGTCCTCGCCGGCGTCGTCGATGTGCAGCCGAACGTAGCGGGCAGCAAACTCGGTGCACGCCTTCGCGGTCATCGCAGCAGTGTTGCCTGTCACGGCGTCACGGTCCACCCAGGTGATCCCGTCCGTACTGCTCTGCAGGCGGAAATCGCGTGTGTTCCACAGGGGGTTCTCCCCGCGCATCTCGGCATGAAGGACCACCCACTTGTTGATTGCCTGCGGCGCACCCAGGTCTGCAGCCAGCCACGAGCCGCTGCCATGTGCGCACCACTTCGTGTTTCCCAGCCCGTCGGTGGCGTATTCGGCCCCTTCACCTGCGGCGCACGCGCCGGACGCCGTTGCCGTTGCCTGGTAGGCAAGGTTGGGCGACCAGTCCTGCGAGACCGTGTTCCATGACGGCGGCTGGTCTGCGGTCGCACCGCCCCACGCCGTGTTGGCAGAGACGGACGTGGTGTACTGCAGCACCCCGCCGTCTGCAATTGAGTCGAACCAGAGCCAGGGCCTGGTTCGCGGGTTGCCGTCGACGGTGAGCGACTGAATGTAGTCGTTCGATGAGGACCCACCGCGGACAGTGGTGGTGTTGCCTGTGGCCGGCCAGTGCACTACTGCCTCCTCGAACAGCGGCGTGTTGACACTGAACCCCGCCACACCGGGCACGCTCGGGAACAGACCGAGGGCCGCAAATACGTACCACGCGGACATCGTTCCCAGATCGTCGTCACCCGGTACCCCGCCGCCTGCGAAGCACTGGTCGATGATGCGCCGGACCACTTCCTGCGTCTTGTACGGCTGTCCCGCCCAGTTGTACAGCCAGGGCGCGTGGATATCGGGTTCGTTGCCGGCGTTGTAGTAGATGCTGCCGTAGTCGTAGCCGGTGGCAATCGTCGAGAAGAAGGTGTCAAGGCGCGCCGAAGCCGCCATGCTGCCGCCCAGTGTGTCCATCAGGCTGCGCGCGTTGTGCGGCACCATCCAGAAGTACACCTCGGCGGTCCCCTCGAGCCACCCGCTCGTCTGTGAACCGAAGCCTGCCCAGGGGCTGTCGAGCCGGTCGCAGAGCAGTCGTGTCGCCGGGTTGTACAGACTGCGCCAGTAGTCGGATCTCACCAGGTACCGGTCCGCCATCGGCGTGTCGCCCAGCATCGAGGCAAGGCGACTGATGGAGAAGTCGACGATGCAGTATTCGAGCGTGAGGTCGGGTGACGTGATGTAGCGGCGCCAGTCGATCAGCCGGTCCTGGTTGCCGTTGAGTGTTGCGCGGTGCAGCGCGCTGTCGTGCTCGAACCCGCGCACCCCGAATGCGTATGCAGAAGCGATGGTGGGGACTGCGGGGTTGCCGCTCATGATGCCTGACTCCACATTCCCGACGGTCCAGCGGGGATAGCCGCCGTTGCGCTCGCGCGACTGCTCGACGAATGACTGGCAGATGTCGGCCATGATCTCAGGCGCCATCAGCGAGGCGAGCTGCGTCTGGCTCCGGTAGACGTCCCACCCCGAGAACATGGTGTACATGTGGTGCTCGCTGCTGCCGTGGACCAGGTTGTCAAACCCCATGTACTCCCCGTCGATGTCTGAGGACAGGCTTGGGTGCAGCAGGCTCCGATACAGGTTCGTGTAGAACACACGCTTCTGCTGCAACGAGTCTGCGCCGGAAGCTGTTACCCGGATCTGGTTCAGCAGGTGGTTCCACGAGGTCGCCGCAGAGTCGGCAACTGCCGACAGGTCCCATCCCGGGAGTTCGCCATCGAGGTTTGCCAGAGCCTTGGCTGCACTGACATACGACAGCGCGAACTTCATCGTGATCTCGTGTTCGCTCTGCGTGTCGAATGTCACGTACGCGCCGCAGCGTCCGTTGGCTGCCTGGCGGGACAACACGGCCACACCGGCCGTGGTAAACGTGCCAAACGCGGTGAGCGGACGGTCGAACCGGGCCGCGTAGTAGAGCGTCATCGGCGAGTTCCGTCCGTCACAGAACCGGTTGCCGGTCGCGACACATCTGACCACATCGTCGGTGCCGATAGCAACCGAGGCGGCGTCGCACTCCTCGCCGTTACGGTTGTTGTGGATTCCTGCGTGAATCAGCACTGTGCCGCCTGCAACGCCTTGGGCGAACGTGAAACGTATCAGCCCCCCGCGCGCTGTCGCGGCCATCTCACAGCGCGTACCGTCGGCGAGGTCCACCGTGAGCGCGCCAGGACTGCCGTCTATCGAGGAATACGCTGTGGTGTAGCGTGAGAGATCGCTTGAAGGGGACGCCGTGAGTGCGACGGTTACGGGCATGGCAGCGAAGTTGTTCAGGACATGACAACCGACGCCGGAGAGGCGATTGACCGAGAAGCCACGGATGTTCTCACCCGCCCTGAAGCCGGCGATGCTCGGGTTCTCGGTCCACGGTCCCGGCTGAGTCATGCCAAACGGAGTGGCAGCAGCGACGGTGCCCTGGAGCCACATCAGGTTGACGTACTGAGTCAGGTCGGTTTCGCCGGGTGAGAGCGTGACTGCGCAGACAGCGCACGACAGAAGGCAGAGGGCAGAAAACAGAGGAGATGCGGCAGGAATCCTGCGGTTGGCTTGGCTGTGCATGCGGGTCCTCCCTGGGCTGGCGACGCTGGTGTACGCCAGTAATGTAGTACAATATGCAAGCGCTTGCATGTCGTTGTGGAATCCATCGTAGTAGATTGATATGCAAGACGATACTGCGTCAGATGCGTAGGTAGGGCCTCGCCGGCCCTAAGACCCGGCACGGTAGGTAACGGGCCGGTGATGAGAGCCTGCCCGTCCGCCCCCCTATCCCTCTGTCGTCAGCCTACCCACTTCCAGCCGAACCGGCACGTGCTGGAACTGCGGCGGGTGGTTGCCCATCACGAGATCGGTCAGCACACCGACCGCAGCTCGCCCCATCGTGTAGTGGTCCTGCACCACGCATGCAGCCCGTGGCAACAATGTCGCGAGCTCTGTCGGGCGATGGTCGAAGAACGCTGCCAGACACGCTGAGGGAGAAGTCGCCGAGTCTGTCTGCCATGGGTTTCCGGGTTCCACCACCAGCGCGTCTTCGGCCGACAGGGCGCCTGCGACGTGCGCAATGCCCTGGGCGTCAGGCACAACGGAAATGAACTCGAGACGGCGCTCCGCGCACGCGTCCCGGATGCACTCGAAGCGACGCGATTCCACGGTGTTGCGGTTGCCGAAGCCGACGCAGGTAACGCGGGAAATGCCGTTGCTCTCGAAGTGATCGAGAAGCAGTGCAGCGGCAAGCTGATGATCACTGGTGACCACGCGCGCATCGCCAAGCCGCTCGGGCCAGAGGTCAACATACACCACCGGCTTGCCCCCCAGTCCCTCCTTGCGCCACTGCCACCCGCTCCAGCCGACCACGATACCGTCGAACAGCGGCTGTTCGAGAAGCTGTCGATACGTCTCGGTACGCTCAGGGTCATCGAAGTACAACGCCGTAAGTACGCGGTACCCAGCCGCCTTCGCGGCATCCTCCACGCCCCGCATCACTTCCCCGTCCCACGGGTACCGCAGCGTGCTCGCCATGAACCCGATCAGCCTGACGGGCCGCCCGGCAAGCGCCTTGGCCTGCACGTTCTCGCGGTACCCGAGCCGGTCTGCCGCCTCGCGCACCACCTGGCAGGTCTTCGCGCTTATCCGCGGGTCCTCGTTGAGCACGCGCGACACGGTCGAGAGCGAGAACCCGGTTGCCTGGGCGATGTCTTTGAGGGAAGCCATTGGGTCACCTTCCCGCTCAAGATACGACATCGCAGGGACCGGTGCTCAGGCGCGGCACGATTCGTCCTTCGGTATGCACAGTCCTGCCCTCACGCGACGCCGCCGGACTGAATATGAGGAAGGTATCAAGCTGATCGTCTGCATGACCTGGGCGGCCAACCCGACAATCAACGGCGGCGGCGATACAGCAGGGCGCGTGGGACGCGTTCACCGAGTGGTACGGCGGTAGTGTAGGCGTGGAGGGGGTGCAGCCAGCTGACATGGGCCTGAGGGCCGGGCAGGCAGTCGGTGCGCGCGCCTTTCGTTTCGACCGGCTGGGGAGGGCTGAGCAGGCTCACGCGCTCGCGATGCGCGCCGGCATCGTCCCCGCCACTTCCATGTTCGCCCGTGACAGCCGCTGCAGCATGCGCATCCTGATCTCGACCCCCGAGGGATCATCGAACAGGTTCTGATACTGCTCAGGGTCTTCGGCCAGGTTGTAGAGTTCGCCGTAGTCGGCGTGACGGTACACTACCAGCTTCCAGTCGCCGTGGACGAGGGTCTGCTGGTGGAGCTTGACGGTGGCGAGGTAGTCGACGAGGGCCCAGTCGCGCACGCACTCCTTCTCGCCGCGAATCACCGGCAGCTGGCTCACGCCCTGCACGAACGGCGGCAACCCCACCCCGGCGGCATCCAGGAACGTCGGCAGGATGTCCACCAGGTTGAACGCGGCACTCGTGCGCCCGGTCGCGGTCTTCTGGCCGGCCGGCCACGCAGCCACCGCGGGGATCCGCTGACAGTCATCGTAGGCCGCGGCCCCCTTGCCCCACATCCCGTGGCGGCCGAGCAGATCGCCGTGGTCGGAGGTGAACACGACGAGCGTATTCTCCCGTGCTCCCATCGCTTCCAGTGTGTCAAGCAGCCTGCCGACATACGTGTCGACCATGGCGCACATGCCGATGTAGGCTTTCACCGCGCGGTACGGATCCCTCACTTGCTCGTAGGTGCTCAGCGCCGGGACATTGATCCCGTCCCAGTAGTGGATATCAGGTTCTTCGGTCCAGTACCGCCCTTCCATGAAGTTTCGCACGAGCGGCGGCTTGCACTCGGTTTCGCCGGGCCTGAGCCCTCCCAGGTCGACGTCGGTCATATCCACCGAGTCGAAGTACGGTTCGGGACACACGTAGGGCGGGTGCGGGTCCTGCTGACTGACCCAGCAGAACCACGGCTCACCGCTTGCGTGCTGCTGCTCGATCCACCGCAGCGACTCTTCGTTGATCCACGCCGTCTGCGTGTGCGCTTCATCGATGGCCCAACTGCCGTACGGGTTGACACGCCGTACCACGTTCTCGCCTGACTCGCCGTGCCGTGTCTTCCGACCGTGGTGCAAATAGTCGAGGTCGAGCCCCCTGCTTCTGAGCCACGAGCGGTAGTGCGCGTTGGGCGGACGGTCACAGGTGTGGCTCTGGCAGTGGCGGACGAATTCGAAGCCCACATAGGGCCCGTCAAAGGTGTCCCAGAACTCTTCCGGTGGATCCTCCCCCTCGGCTGAGGGCTCTGCCACACCAGCCACGTGCTGCTCTTCGATACACCGCGCAACGAAATGGGTCTTGCCGACGAGTGCCGTGCGGTACCCTGCGGCCGCAAGGTGCGTTGCGATGGTCGGCTGCGACAGCGCGGGAACCGGGGACATCCCGATCTCGTATGCACCGTGGCGGGTAGGGTACTGGCCGGTCAGAATCGACACGCGCGCCGGGGTGCACACGGGCGAGGGGCAGTACGCCCGGTCGAAGCAGACACCTTCGGATGCCAGCCGGTCGAGGACGGGCGTGCGGTACCCGGGCCGGCCGTACAGGCTCAGCGAGTCCCAGCGCTGCTGGTCGGTGGTTATCAGCAGGAGATTGGGGCGAGCGCTCATGCCCGGTAAATACTCAACGCGCGCAGCGGGGAAGCAGCCGGCACGCGCCGTTGGGCCCGATGGACAGGTACACGCCGGAGGCACCGCGGGTACGGGTGCCCTGTGCGGGCCCCACAACCCTCCTGCCGTCCAGCGCGTACAGGGCTCGAGGCGAACGCATCGCGTTGGAGCGGACCGCCCCGTGCGCGTCGGTCCGACGTTCGACAGGTGTCGTGCCGGTCCCGCGGTACGT
>CAZJJT010000135.1:0-9960 GCA_964546395.1 uncultured Fibrobacterota bacterium | reverse complement strand
ATCTCCCGGTTGGTCATCACCCACGGCTGGTCGGCGCCCGGGATGGGCGGCCGGATGGCTTCAGAGCCGGTTGCGATGAGCAGGCGGGCGCCTTCATATACCTGCTCGCCGGCCTTGACCTGGAACACGCCGTTCTTCGAGGAAAGGATCTCGGCCTTCTCGAACACCATGGGGATCTTCATCTTCTTCTTTGACGACTCGCTGCCGCGGCGCAGGGCTTCGATGATCTTCTGCTTACGCGCCATGGCAACCTTGATATCGAATGTGACATCGGATGCGGCCACGCCGTAGGCGGCGCTGTCCCGGGCGTGGCTGTAGCGCTTGGCGCAGTTCAGCAGGGCCTTGGAAGGAATGCAGCCCTCGTTCAGGCACACGCCGCCGAGATGGCGCTTCTCGAACAGGATGGGCTTGAGGCCTCTGGCCGCTGCGTACTGGACCGCATAGCCGCCGCCCGGTCCGCCACCAATGACGATGAGATCGTGAGTCACGCGAATCTTCCTTTCGCTACCTCGCGAGTGTCAGCTCGATGTTCTCGATAGCCTGCACGAGCGTTCTGAGGAACCGTGCGGCCGGCGCACCGTCGACGGCACGGTGGTCGATGGTCAGGGAGAGTCCGATATGTGGTTCCATGCGGTACTCGCCGTTGTCGCCCATGACCGGTTTCGGAACAATGGTGTTCAGACCGAGTATCGCCACCTGGGGGCGGTTGAGTATCGGGGTGAACGACTCGACACCGAACGTACCAAGGTTGGACAGCGTGAGCGTACCGCCGGTGAGCAGGTCCGGGTTGATCGACCCGTCATTGCACTGTGCCGCCACTGTCTTGAGTGCGGCCGAGAGTTCGTTGAGCGGGAGCGCATCGGCGAACCGTACCACCGGCACCATCAGGCCGCGCGGCGTGTCGACTGCAAGGGCGAGGTGCACGTGACGGTACTGACGGACGGTGCTGCCCTCGACTGTGGCGTTGAGCCCGGGGAACTGCACGAGGGTACGCGAGAGCGCGTATGCCACCAGGTCGGTGATATTGATGTCGTTGAGGCCGAGTTTCTGGCCGGCAGCCTTGACACGCGCGCGGTAGGCAAGCAGGCCCGAGGCGTTGGCGCCGACGTTCATGGTGAGTTGGGCGGCCTGTCCCAGCGAGGACATCATGCGCTCGGCAATGATCGTGCGGATCTTCGAAAGCTTTACTTCGGTCACTTCGTCGGCCAGCCCCGCCGCGGCGGCAGCGGCAGAGCCCCCGGCAAGGAGGTCTGCGGCGCGGATACGCCCGCCGATACCGGTGCCCGCGGAGGGGACGCGGAGTCCGCCGCCCGTCAGGGCGGCCGCCGCGGCGGGAGTGGTGAGCGGCGCGGCGGCCGCTGCCGCCACGACATCACGCTCGATCACCCGCCCCTTCGGTCCCGAGCCGCTCAGTGGGCTTGTGTCGATACCCTTGGCTGCGGCCAGTGCCCGCGCGCGTGGTGAGGCCGCGCTGGAAGCGGTTGCAGGAGTGGCGGCGGAGGGAGCGGCAACAGCCTGCGGTGCAGGCGCTGCCGGAGCAGCAGGGGCCGGTGCCGACTGGGCCGATTGCGCCGCGGCGGGCCGGAGATCGTCATAGCTCTCGCCGGCAGCCCCCACGACCGCAACTGTGGTGAGCACCGGGATATCAACGTTCGTATCGAAGAACGTGTCGAGGAGTGTACCGGCGACGGGCGACTCGTACTCGAAGCTTGCCTTGTCGGTCTCGTAGGTGAACAGGACATCCCCCTCCGCGACCGTGTCGCCCTTCTGCTTGTTCCACTCGATGACAGTACAGGTTTCGACCGTGTTGCCTTGCCGGGGCATATTGATTGCGGTTGCCATCAGCACTCCTCAGGGAGAGATACAATATGTGAGTCACTCGAATATACACTGATCTCTGCTCATAATCAACCATCAATGCGCACAATGATGCATTTTCTTGCGCGTTGTTGATTTTTAATGTAGTTTGCGGGCAACAGGTACTGGTACGGGTGTGTGCTCTTCCGGGCGTTGCACCGGGTTGGGGGTTATCGTGTCGGGCAGGTCATTCGTCGGTTTCGGGCTGGGGCCGATCCAGAGTGGATTGATGCTGCTGGAGGCCCAGCAGTCGGGTGCATTCGGCAGGTTCACGGTTGCGGAGGTGGACCAGGTCCTTGTGGACGCCGTGCGCAGGAACGGGGGGCGTCTGACGGTGAACGTTGCCCACCATGACCGGGTGCAGGCGCACACACTCGAGGGGCTCGAGGTGCTCAACCCGCAGGTGGATGCTGACCGTGCGGAGCTGATCGCGGCGATAGCTGCTGCCGACGAGATGGCGACCGCAGTGCCGAGTGTCAACCTGTACACGGCCGGCGGCGAGAGCTCGGTTGCTGCTATGCTTGCGGAGGGCGCGCGCAGCTGGTGTACGCCTGCGAGAACAACAACTACGCGGCTGAGATGCTGACCGAAAGACTGGTAGAGCGCGGTGGGCCGGGGCGGTTCCGCGCGCTGCAGGTGCTCAATACGGTGGTGGGCAAGATGAGCGGGGTGATCCGCGACCGGAGCGAGATCGATGCCCTGGGCCTGGTAATGATGGCGCCGGGATTTGAGCGTGCCGTACTGGTGGAGGAGTTCAACCGGATCCTGGTGAGCCGGGTGCGTTTGCCGGGGGTCGTAAAAGGGATAGCGGTGTTCGACGAGAAGGATGAACTGCTTCCGTTCGAGGAGGCCAAGCTGTTCGGGCACAACGCGATCCACGCCTTGCTCGGGTACATGGCTTCTGTCAAGGGCTTGGAGGTGATGAGTGCGATCCGTGATGATGCGGAGTTGCTCGAGACCGGCCGCCGGGCGTTTGTCGACGAGAGCGGTGCCGCGCTGGTCCGCAAACACGGTTCGCTGGGCGATCCGTTGTTCACCCCGGAGGGGTGGCGCGCCTACGCCGAGGACCTGCTCGCGCGCATGACCAACCCGTTTCTTCATGACAAAGTGGAGCGTATCTGTCGCGACCCACAGCGCAAGCTCGGCTATGGTGATCGGCTGTTCGGCACCATGCGCGAGTGCCTGCACCATGGTGTGCGCCCGGTGCTTCTGGCGCGCGGTGCACTCGCGGCAGTCCGCTACCGTGTCGCCCGGGAGCGCGGGTGCGCGGTGTGCGCCGTGGCCCTTGGGAAACGCGACGTTGCCGCAACCCTTCGGGCACTCTGGGAAGGCGAAGCGGACGACGGGCTGCAGGAGGAGTGCCTGGCCCTGGTTGCGGGTGCCGGGGCGTAAGCAGTGCTGCGCTCCTCCGCGGGTGCGGGCCAGCGGACATGCGCATGCACGTGCACCTGCCCGCCCGCTACCCGGCGAAGCACCCAACACATGCTTCAGCGCGTTCGTATCGCGTGCACCTCTCCTCTCCGGGTGATATCCTCGTAGCCGCAGATGAACCCGCGCTCATCGGCGTGCACCCACAGGCCCACCCGCTTGCCGCCGCGATAGGTCCCGTGCGTGCGCACGACCCCGTTGCGGTGGTATGACAGGTACTCTCCCTCGGCTCGCCCCTGCTCGTTGAGTTCCATGCGGATCTTCGGGGTCCCGTCCTTGTACGCCACTTCGCGCACGGTCACTGATGCGTGTACTGCGATTGCGGCTGCTGCCACACACACTGCCCCTGCCGTCCGAACCACCACCTGCTCCTTGAGTGAGTTGTACGTTGCTGCGCCAGACGTGACCGAGGCGTACGCAACGCGCGTGCCAGAAGGCGCGAAGGGCAAGGAGCGGTGCGGCGAGCGGCTGAGCGCGCGCCGGGATGCAGGCGTTGGCGCGGGCCCGCTACTGCCCGAAGGGCGCTGTTGCGCTATTGCGACGCATGTGCGGACGGAGGGGCGGCAGACCGGTCACCCATCGCGCGGTACTCGGTCGGCGAGTGCCCGGTAACTTCGTGAAACGCGCGCGAGAAGTTCTGCACGGTGCTGAACCCGAGGGTGAATGCGACCTGGGAGATGTTGAGCGCGGGATTGTAGACGAGCAGTTCGCAGGCCTTGCGGATGCGCGCCTGGCGATGCACTGCCCGAGGGCTCCTCCCCAGTTGTTCGCGGAACAGCTTGCGAAAATGGGACTGGCTGAGCCCCGCGGCTTGCGCCAGCCGTCCCAGGTCGATCTCCTGCTCCGCGTGTTCGTGAATGAACGCCAGGGCGCTCTGCAGAGCCTGGTGGTGTGTCGAGCGATGGGGCAGCGGCGAGGAGCCGGCGAGCACAAGACCCACCAGCTGCACCATGAGACCGGAAAGCAGCAGCGCGTTGCCCGAGGGCGCACGACGGTGTTCCACGCAGAGCGCCGCAAGGAGGGCGGCGACAGCTGGAGCGTTGCTGAGACGGAGTCGTCCGTGGAGCGAATTGATGCGAGGTTCGTCGAGGGGCGGGTGACAGAGCGCGTGCCACTGGCTCAGGTCGGTAACCCCGCCGGGGATACAGGCGTCCCAGTGGCTTCGTCGCGGGTCGTATACGAGATCGAAATGGGCGTATACGCAGTGCATCACCGGTGCGTACCCCTCCATCTCGTGCGGCGTGTCCGGGGGTATCCACACGATGTCGCCGGGTCCCACGGCGAACTCCTGTTCTCCCACCCGGAACCGTCCCGTCCCCACGGCGATATGGACCAGCAGGTAGTCGAGGAGACGGCGTCGCCTGAGCAGCCACGGCCTGCGGAAATCATCACCGGTCTGCCGCACATACGGACTGAGCGAACGAATGAGGGCCTGCTGGGCAGGGCCAGGGGCATCGATGGTGCGTTCGCCAGGGATCGGTTGTCTGGCCACACGACCTCCATAGTCGTTCAGGATACGTATTAGCCTTTCAGGCTAATGACGGAGTACACAATGCCTCACTATATTATACGACAGAAGCGATATAGAAACAACTACCCCCTGGGAGGCCCATCGTGCGTACCCCTGATTTCGACAATGTCCGCAGAGTGCTGGACCGCTCCGTCCCCACCCGTCCCACGCTCTTTGAGTTCTTCCTGAATTGGGACCTGTATGTCGAACTGGCCGGCCCCGCGGTGACTGCGGTTGCCGAGGCCGACCGGGACGATCTGTACGCGAGCCGGGTCCAGATGCACGGGTTCCTGAACGCCGGCTACGACTATGCCACGATGATGCCGAGCGGGCCGAAGCATTTCCATTTCCCCATGCATGACCGGCACCGCGCGCAGACCGTGTCAATCAACGATGCCGATTCGATTACCGACCGCGCGTCGTTCGAGGCCTACGGGTGGCTCGACCCCGACGACTGCGACTACTCGGTGTTCGACCGTCTTGCACCGGAGTTGCCGAAGGGGGCGAAGTTTGTCGCGCACGGGCCGAGCGGCGTGCTCGAGAACGCGATTGGCCTGGTGGGCTACGAGCGGCTGTGTCTGATCACGATGATGGAGCCGGATCTCGCGCAGGACGTCTTCGACAGGGTCGGTTCGAGCCTGGTACGCTACTACGAAATCTGCGCGTCGTTCGACTCGGTGGGCGCCTGTATCAGCAATGATGACTGGGGGTTCAAGGGTCAGACGATGCTGTCGCCGGCTGACATGCGTCGGTACGTGTTCCCGTGGCACAGGCGCATAGTCGAAGCCGTTCACAAGGCCGGCAAGCCCGCCATTCTCCACTCGTGCGGCAACCTGGAGGCGGTGATGGATGACGTGATTGAGGAGATGAAGTTCGACGGGAAGCATTCGTACGAGGATGCGATCATGCCGGTAGAGGACGCCTACGAACGCTGGGGTGAGCGGATCGCGATCCTGGGCGGGATCGACGTCGACTTCCTGATTCGTCACGACACCGACGCGGTCAGGGAGCGGAGCGCGGGGATGCTTGCGCGCAGCGCCGAACGTGGCTCATACGGCCTTGGCTCGGGCAACAGTATCCCTTCCTACGTGCCGAACGACCACTACTTCGCGATGATCCACTCGGCGACCGAGCCGGTACACGCATAGGCGGTGCGGGAGTTGGCGGGGCAGGCGCGCAATGGTATGATATGGCGTGCGACGAGCTGAGGCCGCGATCCTGATACTGGTGTGGTGTGCCGCATGCGTTCTGGCCGACGACGAGACCTACCGCACTCTCGATATGTCCTCGCGGGGCCCGACCTATTCGATACGCTACTCATTCCATACCGATTGCCCGAGAGACAGCCTGATTGAGGCGTTCCTGAAGCCGCGGCACGTGGAGGCGTGCATGAGGCGCGGTAACCTCAGGATCCGCGTGCTCGACACGCTGGCGCTCGGCAACCGTATCGAGTACACCTACAACTACATGGTGTCGAAGCTGCGGCTGACGTTCGGCCGCGTGGCGGACACGGCGCTCGGAAGAGTGAGCTTCGTACTTGAGGCCTGCAGTACGAGCGGTAGTTCGATCGTACCCACGGTGCGCGGCTCCCGCGGCCACTACGTCATGGTGCCCGAAGGGGACAGCACGCGGGTGGACTACTGGCAGGAGACCACGCTCGACCGCGACCTGAACGGACTCTACCTGTTCCTGATTCATCGCGACACTCGCAAGGTGCTCCACAATCAGCAGCGCTACGTGAACGAGCGGGAGCGCTGGGTCTCTCCTGCGTTCCAGTAGACGGGCCTGTGTGCGCGTGGGGCCGACACCATCTCCTTCGGCACTCAGAGCTTGATTCCGGCCATGGTACACGGTATAATCGTAACGTATTCTACCTGCCGGCGGCGCACCGTGCCGGGCATTGCGGGAGGCACAGCTGGTGCGCGTCAGTTCCTGTCTTGCGAGTGCGTGTGTTGCGGGGTGCATGCTGCTGCCTGCGTCGGCGTACGCCGCGCCAGAGCCCGTTGTGGCGCATGCCGCGCCGCCCGCCATGCAGGCCGCCGTCCTCCTGAAGCTCCTGGTATTCAACAAGCAGATTGCAGCAGCCGACAGCATCGTGGTGCACGTGGTTGGCTCCGCGGAGTTTGCCGAGGCGCTGCGTGAAGCGGTGGGCACCGCAATCGGCTCGGGACACCTTGCGCGAGTGACCGAAGGCCGCGGTCTGCCTTCCCGCAAGCCGCATGCGCTGTACGTGGGAGACGCCGGGAAGGTGAGGGACGTGGTTGCGTACACTCGTGAGAACGATGTGCTGAGCATGACCGGACTGCCGGAGTTGATGCAGGAAGGGGTGACACTCGGCGTGGGGGTTGAGAGCGAGAAGCTGCGAGTGTACTTCGACGCGGAGAGCTCACGTGAAGAGGGTGCAACGTGGGAGGCGGGCTTGCTCAAAGTGGTTGGCGGGCAGCAGTAGCTGCCGGACCGTGCGACAAGGCGTGCGCACAGGGGCACATATGGAAGGCGGTCGGCGCGTGTCGTATGAACTGAGCGTTGAGCTTTAGGCGCTTACTGGCGGAGCGTGGGCGGTTCACTCCCCGGTGAGCCGCTCATGTTTGCGTGTGGTGAAATCGATCACGAAGGATGTGTTGAGTTCTTCGATCTGCTGGAAGTACCCTTCGAACCCGGCTTCCTCAAACAGCTGACGTACCACGTGGTACTCCGCTGCACTCACCTGGCGGTCTATGGGGGGGTGCTCACCGGCCCGGTAGAGCGGGCGGTACTGGGCCATGAGGCTGACAGTAATATCCGCCGGGTCGAAGACCGACGAGAGGAACCGGACGATGTCTGCTGAGTGCGCCATTCCTCCGGGAAGCACCAGGTGCCGGACGCACACCCCGCGCACTGCGAGCCCCGCTCGGCTGAGTGACAGCGGTCCTGCCTGGCGGAACATCGCACGGACTGCCGCCTGGTTGGTCTCGACATAGTCGGCCGCGGAAGACAGCGTGAGCGCCGGGCCGTTGTTCCCGTATTTCATGTCGGGAAGGTAGATGTCGACAACGCCCTCGAGCAGCTCCACTGTGTCGGGCAGTTCGTAGCCGCCGCAGTTGTACACGATCGGCAGTTCGAGTCCCTTTGCAGCGGCGGCGCGCAGGGCGCGCAGCCACCACGGAAGGTAGTGGGTGGGGGTGACCAGGTTGATATTGTGGCATCCCTCGGACTGCAGCCGGAGCATCTCGCCCGCCAGCTCTTCGGGCGCGTACTCACGCCCCTCGCCCTGGTGCGACAGCTGGTAGTTCTGGCAGAACAGGCAACGAAGCGTGCAGTGTGCGAAGAACACCGTACCCGACCCGCCGCTACCTGAAACCGGGGGCTCCTCACCGTGGTGGGCGAACACGCTGGATACGCGGCAGACCGCTCCCGCACGGCAGAACCCGGTTGCGCCGGCGAGACGATCGACACCACATGCGCGTGGGCAGAGCCTGCAGGGCGAGGCGCGCCGGTCGGCGAGGGCGATACGCGAATCCCAATCGGCGGAGGAGAGGTGGAGGTAGGAGGGGAGAGGCATGGCAAGTGGGGAGTGGCGGGTGCGGAATGGCGCGTGGGCCGCATCACTCCGCCGCCCTGCCGCCCCTCGCCTCAAACCCGTACCTCCTGGGTTCGCTGTCGATGATCATCAGTGCCAGAACCCTTGGAATGTACTCGTTTGTCTCTTCGGCAAGGTAGCCCATGCGGTATACGTGCCAGAAGTCGCGGTCGCGCATGGGGTCGTCGATCCGCTTCAGCGCCCCCATCACCCGCCCCTCGCCGGCGTTGTAGGCTGCCAGTGCCAGCATGACTGAACTTCGGCCGCCGAATATGCCGATGAGGTCACGGAGGTACTCGGCGGCGGCGCGCGTCGACTTCGCCGGGTCGGTGCGCTCGTCGACACTGCCCTCCACCCGCAGGCGGTACTGCCGGGCGGTGGCGGGCATGAACTGCCACAACCCCCGCGCGCCGGCATGGCTCAGGGCAAGCGGGTCCATCCCGCTCTCGAGCATGGCGAGGCAGATCAGCTGCTCGGGGATATGCATCTCGCGGAGTGTGCACGCGACCATGGGCCGGTACGTGTCGGCCCGACGTCGGTACGCGGCGATGGTCGCCCGCATTCGTCCGCTGTAGATCGCGACGTGATGCCTGACCCGCTCGAGCATGGCGGGGGGGATGTGGTACTGTGTCTCGCCGAACGCGCGAAGGATCTTCTCGAGCGAAAGCTCCAGCGGGTCTGAGTAGACTTCGGCGAAATCCTCGAGTTCAAGGTGCGAACGGAGTTCGCCGAAGCGCTGGTTCTGCTGATCGAACTCGCTGAGCAGGCGCCGCAACTCGGTGGAGTCGCCCCTGGCGCTCTCGCGTGCCAGCACGATGCGCTCTTCGTACGCGTCCAACTGCGCGTCGAGCTGCCGTGCCTGCACGAGCTGGGCGCGGTACTGGCGCGCCTTCAGGGCGAACAGTCCCGACAGCACGACAGCAGCGACTCCCGCCGCACCGGCAATGGCGAGATACCTTCCGCGTGAGCGCCGGTAGGCCCTGAGCATGCCGGCGAGCGTGCGCTTCCGCGACTCTTCGAGTGTCGTGCTGTCAAGCATCCTGTGCACCCGTTTGCGGTTGCGGAGCAGATCGTGCATGGCGGTGGCCCCGAGGTCGCCGCCGCTGAACCGCGCCTCGAGGTCCTGTGTCAGCGACAGAGGGGCAGGTGCCGCGTTCTGTTCCTCAGGTGCCGCTGCCGTTCGCGGCGCTTCGGCGGCACAGTCGACGAGTGTCAGCCGCGCACCGGTGCGGCCGAACCCGATCGAGTCGCCTGGTGCGAGCTCGCGCTGTCCCTCGATACGCTCTTCGTTGACGTACGTGCCGTTGGTGCTCTGCAGATCCTGCAGGGCGAGGGCGCCGTCGTGCACGTACAGAATCGCGTGGTGGGCCGATACGGCCCGCTCCGAACCGTGCATTACGACAGCGCTCTTCGGGCTGCGTCCGATGCCGCAGGCGCCTTCGGCAAGGTGGTAACGCCGGCCGACCTCAACGCCTCGTGCTACATCCAGGGCGAAGCTGCTCTGCATAGGGCAGGGAATATAGCAGGGGTGGCAAATGAGCGCTGCCGCAGCTACGCCGCAGGCTGACCAAATACTTCGTTGGCCAGCGCACTCAGGTGCTCGTAC
>CAZJJT010000134.1:7939-9974 GCA_964546395.1 uncultured Fibrobacterota bacterium | reverse complement strand
TCGCGGCGCCACGGCCTGCGCAGTGTACCCGAACTTCTCGTCAAGCACCTTGAACGGCGCCGAGGCACCGAACCGCGCGAGGCCGATCGTCTCCCCCAGCGGCCCCACCATGCCCCGCAGCGTATCGGGTACCCCTGCGGTCAACCCCACCGCCGGCACCCCGAACGGCATCACCGACTCACGGTACAGCTCGTCCTGCTCGCGGAACAGCGCTTCCGAGATGGCCGATACCACCCGCACCTTCAGGCCCCTCTCCGATTCGAGCACCGCCGCGACTTCCACCAGTACCGACACCTCGGAACCGTTACCCACCAGCACCACATCGGGCTTCTCCGCGCGTTTCACCACGTACGCACCCCGCCCCGCCAACTCCGCGTCCGCAGTCCTCGTCGATCCCGGCAGCGGCGGCAGATCGGGGATGCTCTGCCGCGACAGCAGCAGCGCCGTAGGTGTCGACAGGTTCTCCATCGCCAGCCGCCAGGCTACAGTGGTCTCGGCGGCATCGGCCGGCCGCAGCACCAGCATGCTGCGCTCCCCTTCCAGGTTCGCCATCTTCTCCAGCAGCCGAATCTGCGCTTCGTGTTCCACCGGCTGGTGTGTCGGTCCGTCCTCGCCCACCCGGAACGCATCGTGCGTCCAGACGTATTTCACCGGCAGCCCCATCAGCGCCGCGAGTCTCACCGCGGGCTTCATGTAGTCGGAGAACACGAAGAACGTGCCGCAGGCCGCCACGACACCGCCGTGCAGCGCCATGCCGTTGACCACCGCCGCCATCGTCAACTCCGACACGCCCGCCTGCAGGAACTTACCGCCGAAGTCACCGCGGGCGAATGGCCTGGTGAGCTTGAGGAACGCGTCGGTGTTGTCGCTGTTTGACAGGTCGGCTGAGCACACGATCATGTTCTCGACCGACCTGGCACACGCGGCCAGCACGGCGCCCGAAGCGGCGCGGGTGGCAACACCCGGTTTCTGGGCAATCGACGCATAGTCCAGCGCGGGGGCGGCGCCCGAGAGGAACCGTCGCAGAAGCTGCGCCTTCTCGGGGTTGCCCTTCTCCCAGGCCGCCTGCGCCTCACGTGCCTCGCGCGCTTCCGCCGCACGCGCCGCGCACACACCCGTGAACATGTCCTGCACCTCGGGAAACACCACGAACGGATTGGCCGGCTCTCCACCAAGGTTCTCCACCGTCTTCTCGAATGACGCTCCCGCCTTCGACAGCGGCATGCCGTGAGTGGCGCACTGCCGCTCGAAGCTCGCCCCGTCAGCGGTAAGTGCTCCCTTGCCCATCACCGTCTTGCCAATAATCAGCGTCGGCTTGCTCTTCTCCGCCCCCGCCCCGGCAAGCGCCGCGCGGATCTGCTGGACATCACTGCCGTCCACCGTCTCCACTCGCCAGCCCCACGCGGCGTACTTCGCAGCGGTGTCTTCACTGGTGGTGACGCCGGTCTCATGCGACAACTGAATGTCGTTGGAGTCGTAGAACATGATGTAGTTGGCGAGGCCAAGGTGCCCGGCAAGTCGCCCCACCGCCTGCGACACCTCTTCCTGGATCCCGCCATCGGAGATGTACACGTACGTCTTGTGCGCCATCCACTCCCCGAACCGTGCCACCAGGAAGCGCTCGGCCATGGCTGCACCGAGCGCCATCGCGTGTCCCATGCCAAGCGGCCCGGAGGTGTTCTCGACACCGCGCGCAAGGTCCAGCTCAGGATGCCCGGGTGTCGGACTGCCCCACTGACGGAACTGCTCGAGCTCTTCCATGGTGTACGCGCCCGTCAGGCCCAGCACGGAGTACAGCATGGGCGACATGTGGCCGGGATCGAGGAAGAAGCGGTCGCGGGCAAACCAGGAGCGATCCTGAGGGTCAAACCGGAGGAACTCGGCAAACAGGACTGACACGAAGTCGGCGCCGCCCATGGCACCGCCCGGATGTCCCGACTTTGCCTTCTCGACCATCGCGGCAGCCAGGATCCTGATGTTGTCGGCTGCCTTCTTGACCAACTGGTTGCTGAGCGGCATGCACACTCCTCTGGTA
>CAZJJT010000134.1:0-7929 GCA_964546395.1 uncultured Fibrobacterota bacterium | reverse complement strand
GTTTGGAGGGGGGCTAATATACTACACTACTGAACTATCTTTCAGCCGTGTCACAACGTATCCGGGAGGCATGAGTGTGGCCCGAATCATGGCGGCGATGAGTGGTGGAGTCGACTCCTCGGTGGCCGCCTTGCTGCTGAGACAGCAGGGCCACACGGTGAGCGGTGTCACGATGTGCCTTGGCACCGCGCAACTCGCTGGCGAGCACCCGGCATGCTGCGGCCCCGAAGCGGTACGGGATGCGCGTCGGGTGTGCGACACACTCGACATCCCGCACCACGTGTTCGACTTCTCCGCCGAGCTGCAGCAACATGTCATCGCACCGTTCGTGCACGCATACGCTTCGGGACGCACGCCGAACCCATGCGTATGGTGCAACAGCCGCCTGAAATTCGGTTCACTGCTGCTGCGGGCCCGCGCGATGGGTTTCGATGCGCTGGCCACGGGCCACTACGCTCGTATCGCATGCGGCACCGGGGGGTGCTCTCTTCACACGGCAGCCGACACCACCAAGGACCAGACCTACTTCCTCTGCGGCATCGAGCGCAGCGCCCTGCGCAGCATCGCCCTGCCGCTGGCCCGGCTCACCAAGCGCAAGGTGCGGGAACTGGCAGGCGCCTACGGCCTCCCGGTTGCCGACAAGCAGGAGAGCCAGGACATCTGCTTCGTACCCTCAGCCGGCAGCTACCGCACGCTCATCTCCCCTCATGTACGCACCGCCCCCGGCAACTTCGTCGACAGCACCGGGACAGTGCTTGGCCGGCACGCGGGAATCACAGACTACACCGTCGGCCAGCGCAAGGGCCTGGGCATCGCCGCATCGCACCCCCTCTATGTCCTGCGCCTGGATATTGAGCGCAACGAAGTGGTACTGGGGCGCAGGGGGGAACTCCTTGCGCAAGGACTCACAGCCACCGGCGTCAACCTGCTGTGCGACTCCCTGCCAGCCAACGCCGAGGTACGCATCAGGTACAGCGCTCCCCGCGTCCCCGCACACCTCTCGCATGCGGACGATACACTCACAGTACGCTTCGTACAGCCCCAGGAGGCAATCACGCCGGGCCAGGCGCTGGCGATCTACAGCGGCAACACCGTGCTCGCCGGAGCAACCATCGCCACAGCGATACATGCTGGATGATACCCGTAACGCGTTGCTGTAAAACATACTAAGTTGTGCCTTCTCAGGCAGTTTCACGGCGACCAGTCCGTCCTGCACACGCGCATCTTCTTGGGTATCTTCTGAATTGGGGGGGGGTACCAGCCGGCTACTGCAACTCGAGGACGACACCGGAGGTCTGATGCACGCACGCGCGCTGCTCCTGACTGTGCTTGTCGCTGTCCCGTTCCAGGTCCATTCGATATCTTCAGCAGACACAATCGGCTCCGAGCTGAGACTGAAGCGGCAGTTCCTCGAGACACTGCACAAGACCTACTACTGTGAAAAAGTCAGGAAGGAGATCGACCAGGAGATCAAGGTCGGTGATGACTTCGCGCGGCACCGCGCGCTCCTGGGGCTCGCCGACGAAACCCGCTACCTTCCGTACCTCCAGCAGTTCCAGTTCGTCTATTACCGCGGGTGCGAACGCGCCAGGGGCCACTGGCGCCTCGAAGTGCTTATCGATGAGCAGTTGCGGGTTACGCGCGTGAGCGTGACCGAAGTGCGGCGGTAGCAGCCTGCGGTTCAGCGAAACACCATCAGGGCCTTGAGCAGCAGCGTTGGCCGCCGGGCAAATGCCGCGATGCACACACTGAGCAGGCCCATGCCGCCCGGTTTGCGCAAGGAGAGACGCTGCGCGATGTCGTCGAGGACCGAATCGCCAAGTCCAATCACCATCTGCTTGAGCGCGTAGGTTCTCATAAGTTGCCGACCCGGCCCGCGTGCCCACCGTTTCTCATAGCTGCCCAGCACCGCAGGGCAGAACGAACCTGTCCGGTGCGCCGCCACAACGGCCTCCCCCGCCCATGTGCCGGCGTTCATCGCATGCGTGATCCCGCCGCCGCTGAGAGCGTCCACCTGCCGGGCCGCATCACCCACCAGTACTGCACCGCCGCGCGCCAGCGGACGTACCCACCTGCCCACCGGCACCCCGCCCGCGTGTACCTCGGTCACCGGCGCCCCGCAGAACCGCTTGTTGACAAACGAAACGAGTGACTCGCGTGCCATCCCGCCCCTGCTGCGGCTCCCCAGCACCCCGAGTCCCACATTCGCGCTGCCGTCACCGCGCGGAAACACCCATGCGTACCCGCCCACCGCCACCCCGCTCCCATAGTGCATCTCCAGGTCGTGCACGGGGACCGACTCGTGCGTCACGCGGCCGAACGCACAACTCGACAGATCCTCCAGGGAGAGTGCCGTGTCCCACCCCAGCATGTGCGCCAACCGCGACTCAACCCCGTCCGCCAGAACCACGCAGGAAGCGCTCAGCGCGCGGCCGCGATGGTCGCGACACTCGAACCGTCCGTCTTCCCGACGCACCTCGACCAGCGTGGCTGCGGTGCGCAACTCCGCTCCCGCCGCAGCAGCGCGCTCGGCCAGGTGACGGTCCATCAGGTCGCGCCGGAGGATGTAGCCTTCGGCCATGCGGTCAACGTGCACCCTGATACCCGAAGGCGACACCATGGTAACGCCCGAGATTGTCTCCGAAACCCAGGCGGGATCGACCTCGGTACACTCCCGAAGTGCTTCGGCCCCAACTGCCTCACCGCACCGCACGGGTGTGCCGGGCACGTTGGCACGCTCGCACACCACGACACGCAACCCGGCAGCAGCCGCTACCCGGGCAGCGCACGAACCGGCCGGTCCGGCCCCGGCAACTGCGACATCACAGTCAACCCTCACTGCGCTCCTCCGTCCCGGCATCCGTCCCCATCGACAGTGCCCCAAACGGGCACACACGTACGCATGCACCGCACCCACTGCACGTGTCGCTGCACACTGTCAGCGTATCCGTCAGAACCAGCGACTGCGTCCTGCACACACTGATACAGGCGCCACAGGTATCGCACCGTGTCGTGTCAACCTTAATCACTCGACTCCAGCCTCCTCAGCAGTTTCCGTGCATCCCCGCACACGCCCTCGTGTGCGACAAGTGCGCAGGCGTGTGTCACCAGTCGACACGCCTCAAGCGCCGCGACATTCTGTCCCGCCTCTGCCAGCAGGCGGGCCTGCTGGTAGCGACACGCCGCGGCATTGAACGCTCCGTACTCCTCACCGGTGTACGACTCGGCCAGCCGCCGGTACACATCCGCGGCCCGCGCGGCCTCCCCGCGCGCTTCCTCCAACCGTGCCTCGCCCCAGAGCACGAACCGGCTTCCGCCGAACCTTGCCTGCAGATCGTGCAGCACTGCACGCGCCTCCGCGAACCGCTCTTCATGTACGTACGCGTCGAGGAGCGAAAGTGTCGCCGCACTTCCCGCGAACAGCGAACTGTCGCGGCAGCGCTCGAGGCGGGCGATACCACGCTCGCGATCGCCGGGAAGCCAGAACAGCACCCACCACAACCGCTTGCGCAGATCAGCCATCGCGAAATCATATAGACCGAGAAAATAGTCGGGGTCGGCGAACGAGCTGTCTGCCGACACCGCGGCCCGCATCGACTCGAGGGCCTCCCTGCCCGCCTTCACCGCCCCCGCGTACCGCCCCTCGCGCAGGTCCCGTCCCGAACGGGCGGCCTGCACGAAGCCCAGCACGGTCAGCGCGTAGGCATCCCCGTCCCCCGAGCGGGCCCGCAGGTCCTGCACTTCACGAAGGGCCTGGGCAAACGTGCTGTCGAATTCGACGGAGTCCACGACTGTCTCGAAGTCCATGTCGCGCAGGCCGATACCCATCAGCTTGAGCATGCGGAAGGTCGCATCGCCGCGCTGCGCCGCCGAGTCGGCCAGCGAGAACGCCTCGCGATAGCGGGTCATGATTATGAGATCGACTACGCGTACGGCGAGTGCGCGCCGCCCGGGAGCAAGCGGCTCGGCCTGTACGAGGCCCGCAGCCAGCAGCACTGCGCTAAGGAGTGCGATTGGCATGCGCGGCAGGCATCAGTGAAGGGTACACGACGCGGAAACGAAGGCGGAAGTACGCAAGGGTCGCGCCGAATACGGCTACGCCCAGTACCGCGAGGAACGGCTCCCTCAGCGCGGCCACCACCATCATGGCCGCACCCCCGATCTTGTAGGTGGCTTCCATTGTCCGACGGCTGCGCACGAGTTCGTGAACGACGTAGCACGGCACGGCCGCCAGACCGCAGATGAGGGCCGCGGTGTCCCCGAGGGCGCCCGCGACGGCCGTCCCGGCCGCGACGCACGCGAGTGCGAGGCGATGTGCCCATAGCGGTCCGAGCGCGACCGCGGTGGTGTACTTGCCGCCGGCGCGGTCCCCTTCGATATCGGGGATGGTCGAACTCACCGACCCGCCGCACATCAACAGCACGTATGGCAGTCCATCACGCATCAGTTGCGGCGTCAGCGCCGCCCCCGACATCCACCATCCGCACCCGAACGCCAGGAAGCCGTAGCCGGCGGCGTTGGCGGCGAAGTCGAACAGGGGACGCCCCGAGAGGCGCACCGGCGGAAGGCAGTACAGGGCACCCAGCACAAGGGCGGCGGCACTGAGCAGGAGCAGCGCGGGCTGCCGAAGCACTGCCGCGCCAAGGAGCGGCAGCACGCCAGCGACGGCCGCAGTGACACCCGCAAGCTTCACAGACACATGCCCCTGGGCAAGGAGGGCGAACCCCGGGTTCGCCCGGTCGGCGTCGATATCGGCGAGTTGATTGAGTACGTACACTGACCCCACGGCACACGAGAACAGCATGAGCAAGCCCCATTGCGGCACACCGAAGAGTCCGCGGGACACCAGCGGGGCGGGACTCCCCTGCGCCGCGGCACCGCGAGCAGCGCCAAACACCGCGAAGCCCCAGACGGGGACCCACAACACCGGTCGCATGAGGAAAAGCGCGTCAAGCGCACTGCGGGCACACGTCACGGGCAGCTACTTTGACTTGAAGGTAGGGTATTCGATGCCGAAGCGGAGACGGTAGTAGACCCGGCTGACCACGTATGTCACCAGGAGCGCAACCGCATACATCGGCACCATCACCGCCACAACCACCGAGAGCAGCAGCACTGGCCAGCGAAACGCCTTGTACACCACTTCGCGCCGCTCCGACACTGCCAGCCACGCAAACAGCAGCAGGCTCACGGTCGCTGTTCCTCCCATCACCCAGCGATGGTACGGCATGAGCAGCACCGCCGCCAGTGACCCGGCACACAGCAGCGCCGCACTCACGCTCGTCGATCTCAGGCCGTAACGCACGCAGAATGTCATCTTGCCGGTCACCCGGTCTCCCTCTGCGTCAGGTATCGTCGACGCGAGAAACACGGCACCGTTGGCAAGCGCCGGAGACACCGAGGCGAGCAATCCCGCGCGAACGACCTCGAACGGGTCGGCTGTCAGGCAGTTGGCCGCGTACCAGCCCACGAGGTAGGTCAATGAGCCGTGCCCCAGGCAGTTGGCCACCACGCCACCGATCGGACGGTCCTTCAGGCGGACCGGCGGAAGGTTGTAGAACACACCGAGAAGAACACTCAGCGCGAAGAGGACCAGAAGGGGCCAGCCGGCCAGCGCCGAGAGCCCGAGGCCCGCTGTCACGCACACGACCGCCAGCACCCATGCGGTGCGCACCGACACAATCCCGTGCGGGAGCAGGAACAGCTTGTGGTTCACGCGGTCACTTTCGATGTCGACTATCTGGTTGACCACGTAGATGAACGCCACCACCAGCGAGAAGCCCGCAAGTGACAACCACAACGTGTAAACGCACGGAGCATTCCAGACCCCGCCCGCCAGCCCCCCCCCGGGGCAGGCATCGGGGCTGCCCGTGATCCACCCGAGAAGCATGATTGTCCATACGGGTACGAGCAGCGGGATGCGCAGCAGGAAGAAGCAATCGCAGACTTTGATCAGAAACGATTTCACCGTTTGCTCACGAAATGAAGACTGGGCAACAACGCAGGCGAAAATAAACTGCGCCAGTGCCCACGCCCAAACGTTTTGACATGCGCAGTCGTTCGGCAGTATATTCGTCCGTCTTTTTTCGGGGGCCGGTGTCGACGCATCGGCACGTTCATACGCAGAGGAGCAATGATGCCTCACCACAGAGCATGTGCCAAACACGAACGCGCCACCGCACGGCGCAACAAACGCAACCGCGCCGCCAAGTCCACCCTCGGCGGTGCCATCCGCAAGGTGCGTGCCGCGAAGAGCAAGGATGACGCGACCGGAGCGCTCAAGACGGCGTTCAGCGTGATTGACAAGAGCGTCAAATCCGGGATCATCCACCGCAACAACGCAGCCAACAAGAAATCGCGTCTCTCCCGCCTCGTACAGAAACTCGCCGGCTGATACTCGGCCCGCAACTGCCTGACGCAGTTCGTTCTATATTAGCAGCCGGGCCGTGGTGTGCCACGCGTTCGGCTGCACACTGCTATTTACAGCCCGGGCAACGAATGGTACCATGGATCTGTATCCACGTATCCCATCCTGTGGGGTTTCGTTCATGGAACGACTGACCGCTCCGCTGTGCGCCGGACTGCTTCTGCTGTCCGTGTCGGCACTCCACGCGCTTCCCCCCCCCTACCTCGAGCGGCAGATACAGCAGTCACTGTCCGAGCGGGACTCGCTTCTGGCCGGGGCCACCGCGGGCGGTGACCAGGGGTTTGTTGCGGTGTTGACAACCGGAGAACAGATGCAGGCGATGGAGCAGTACTACCGTCGCTCCCGTGCACAGCGCAACATGTGGTACTGCTTCTACCGTGCGGTTCTCGTGCGAGCCAACCCGTCCGCGGCCAAACCGCACCTCTCCTGCGCGCTGCAGGCTGCCACACGGCCGGGCGAACTCTGGGTGCTGAGAAACGAAAGTCTTCGCTATGGATTCGACACATTCGCCGAGACGGTGCTGCATGCATTCGAGAAGCAGATGCTTGCGGACGGTGCCCTGGCGGCGCCCGTGGTTGCCCAGCAGGTGATGCACGATGCAGTACGGCACCAGCAGGCGGGCGAAACCGAGGAAGCAGACAAGTCGTGGGAACTCACGCGCACGCTGGACCCCAACACCCCGTGGCCGGCGCTCTGGACTATCCGCACAGGCATGACACGCAAGGCGGATCGGGTTGCCGGGGGGGTCAGCGACCTGGTGTACGGTCTGCGCAACACCTGGCAACTGCAGGTGGCAGCTGCACACTACTCGCTCAGGTGGCTTCTCGAGATTCTCAAGGCGTTCTGCATCGGTGTATTTGCGGCGCTGTTCCTCAAACATTTCACCAAGGCGGTCCATCCCTACGCTGAACGTTTCCCCAGGGCCGTTCCCATGTTCGTGCGGGTCCTGCTGGTAGGGAGCTTCGTGCTGTCGCTGCTGGCGTTCGGCTCGGTCCCGTTTTTCTGGGTGCTGGCGTATGTGCTGTGGCCTTCGATGCAGGCCCGGGAGCGGCTGGTGGCCGGGATCTGTCTGGTGGCCATCGCGCTGACACCGATTGGCACGGTTGGCGAGTCGGCGCTGCGCACGTGCCGCTCTCCGGCCAACACCCCGTCACTCTATACGCGGGCCATGCGTGAAGGGTTCTCCGAGGCACTGCACACGCATCTGTGCGCGCATGCAGAGGCTCGCCCGCATGACGGCCTGGCGCACATCGCGTGCGCAGTGAGCGCAATCAAGGGCGATTCGCTGCGGGCGGCCCAGCGCTGGACAGCCGCCGCCGCCAAGCTGCGCCCTTCCGACCCGGTGGTCATGACTCTCCAGGGAGCGGTTGCCCAGCTGGCCGGCAACCATGCAGCAGCGCTCCAGGCATTCGAGCGGTGCTACCAGTCGTACCCCTACTATGCACCTGCCTACTTCAATCTGGGCAAATCGATGCTGCAGCATATGGAGACGCTGAAGGGCG
>CAZJJT010000133.1:0-9982 GCA_964546395.1 uncultured Fibrobacterota bacterium | reverse complement strand
CCTCGTCGAACTCCTTCGGACCGAACTTCAGGCCCGCCAGCACTCGAGCCGCACATCCCCACAACTCGGCTTCCCGAAGAGCGAGTTCGCAGCGACGGTTGCCTTTCTTCGTCTTCGCCTGTGAAGTGTATGTGCCGCGGTGCGCCTGGAAGTACAGCTCACCCACCACGGCAACGTCGGGCACCCCGCGTTGCTGCTGCTCGTCGTAGTAGTCCACCGGCGAAGCCATGCGGATCTCGGGCACGCCCTCGATGTTGTGCTGGCGCCTCAGCAGCTCAAGGTGATCGCGGTTCGCCCCTCCCCCTCCGTCACCGTACCCGAACGCCACCGGCCGTGTGCTGATACCGTTCTTCTGACGGCGGTGGGTCCACTGGTGAATCATGTTGCCCGGGTAGCAGTGCGTGCCGTACCCGTCCAGGAGGTGTGTCAGTACCCCCGTGCCGTCAATCCCTTTCCATATGAACGTATTGTGCGGGAAATTCTCGCCGCCGTTATAGTTCCAGAAGATCTTGGCCGTCCCGAAGTAGGAGATACCGCATCCGCGCAGGATCTGCGGCAGAGCACCGCTGTAGCCGAACACGTCGGGAAGCCAGAGCAGCCTGTTGTCCTTGCCGAACTCCTCGCGAAAGAACCGCTTGCCATGGATGAACTGCCGGATGAGCGATTCGCCGCCCGTGATATTCGTGTCGGCCTCCACCCACATCCCGCCCTCGGGGATCACGTTGCCTCGCTTGACTGCTGCCGCAATACGCCGGTAGAGTGCCGGGTAGCGCTGTTTCACCATGCGGTACAGATGGGGCTGGCTGTTCAGGAACCGGTACTCGGGGTACTCGTCGATAAGCGCCAGCTGATTGGAGAACGTGCGCGCGCTCTTGCGCTCGGTTTCGGCCAGCGGCCACAACCAGGCCACATCAAGGTGCGCATGCCCGAACGCGAAGAGTGTCGGTACGGTACTGCCGTTGCGGCACGCCAGCAGCGGCTTGAGCATGCGGCGGGCCTCACGAGCAGTCCTGAGGGTGCACTCGTGCCCGCTCTCCAACTCGACCAGCAGCGTGACCTGCCGCAGCGCTTCGTCGATACGGTCCACGCGCAGCGAGTCTGCGTCAATCGTGTCCCGGATACCGCGCAACACGTCGATATCCATGCACAGCCCGTAGACATCTTCCTCGACCAGCAGCAGCTCACTGGTACCCACCACGCACTGCCGCGCCGGCGGCTCCCTCACCGATACGCGCATGTCCGACACCGGTCCGCCGTGGCACTCACGGTCGCCGTGACCCGCGTAGTTCTCAACCACCACGCTGAACGTCTGCCCTGCCCGCGCCTTGCGCGTGAGTGTCAGCTCCTTGTGCGCCCAGTCGCACGAACTCGCGACTTCACCGTTGACAAACACGAGCCCCTCGCCCCAGTGGTCGTGACTCTGCCTGCCGCCACTGCCTGTGCCGATACGCAGGGCCACACGCTTTCCTGCCGCCAAGGAAGGGACTCTCAGCTTCGCCCTGAACCAGCCATACTCCCACGCCGCCCCCCACGCCGTCCCTACCGGCATCCTGCGAAACGTCCGCCGGAGCGCCTGCGCGAGTGTCAACTGCTCCTTCGTCACAAACCCGTCAAACGCAACCGCACCAACCGGCCGGTACACGTTCAGCCCGAGTTCCTTGCGCCACGCGTCAATTCGTTTGGTCCATTCGGGAGTGAGTGCCATCCGTTCCTCCAACCGGCTCATGTACAGGGGGTTGCGCTGAAGAGAGACAAGATACCGCCGCTGCACGGGGCGCATAGTGCACAAACCTGCGAAAATCGTTGCACAATCCTGCGGTGGTGGCAGACCCTTCCGGTGCTGTACCCATTGGGCCTGCCGCAGAAGCATGGAGTACATTCTCTCCGCTGTGTGCGGGTTACTGCAATGCAAGGAGCAGAGACATGATCAAGCACATCGTCGCATGGAAGCTGAAGGAGCAGGCGGAAGGCAGGGATGCGCGGGACAACGCGAAGCTGGCGAAGCAGAAACTCGAAGCGCTCAACGGGAAGATCGCGGGACTGCTGAAACTCGAAGTCGGGATCGACTTCAGCCGCACGCAGGTCTCAGCCGATATCGTGCTCTACTCGGAGTTCCCCGACCGCGCCGCGCTCGACTCCTACCAGGCGCATCCGCTGCACAAAGAAGTGAAGGTGTTTATGGGGAACATCACCGCGGAGCGAAGAGTGGCGGACTACAATGTTTGACGACGGCGCGGCCCGCGGCAAACCGAAAACCCTCTACTCCCGACAGCCGCGGGCCAGCATTCCGCGGAGCGTATCGGCCACGCGGTCGGCAAACTGCGGTGCGGTTGTCACATCGGTTGTCTCCGGATAGACCGGGTCCCCGACCACGTACCGGAGCTTGCAGGGAAGCGGGAAGTGCACCGCGGTCGACAGCGGCAGGGGCACAGGCAGTATGCCGATGGTCAGCGGGTCGCGGTATGACGCGTACGCGGGTCCCAGCCGCAGCAGAACACGGTAGAGCAGTGTGCCGAGAATGGTCCCCCGGGTGAGGAAGACGTAGCCGCTGTTCACGCCAAAGCCGGCCACAGGGATAATCGGCACACCAGCGGCGATCGCCACATGCGCGAAACCGGTTCTCCCGCGCCAGTCGATCTCCTCCCGTCCGAACCGGCTCCCGAGCACTTCACGGGCGCCACCCGGGTACGTGAGAACCGGTTCCTGGTTCACGAGCAGCCGCAGGGCATTCTCCCGGGTCCCGTCAACAGCCCCGGCGTTGGCGAAGAGAGACCTGAAGACGGGAAGCCTGAACCACATGTGATCTGCCATGAGACGCAGCAGGCGTCCGCTCGCACGGAGTATCAGCGAGACAAGGATGAACGCATCGAACGCGAGCCTTCCGTGGTTGCTCACGATCACCGCGCCGCCGCTTGCGGGGAGGTTCTCCGCACCGGCCAGTTCCGCCCGGTGGTAGAACCGCCGGGGGTTGAGAAGGGCGAGGAAGAGCGAGGCCCTCGGGCTGTTGGGCTGGGTCGATGATTGCATGTGCAACTTACAGACTGTGCTCACGCAGAATGAGCCGCGCATTCTCCAACAGCACCTTGTCGGTTTCACCGCGCCAGCGGTAGCCGGGACCAACCAGCGCGAACAACTCCTTCCAGAACCGCGTGTAGCGGATCATCCACTCATGCATCGAGCGCCCGCCTCCCACGCGGCAGTCCGTGGCGAACAGGAGCTTGTCGGTAAACGCAAGGGTTTGGTTCTGGCAGGCACTGCCGAAGAACCAGAACAGCCACTTGTCGAGACAGGGAAGGCTGTGGCCGCTGGAGATATCGAGGTAGATGTTGTCGTAGTAGTACAGGTTCTCCCACGCCTCTTCCTGCCACGGAAACCCGGGGTGACCGTTAATCAGAGTCAGGTGTGGAAACGTGGCCGCGATCGGCTGCAGCATCGCCGGGTGCATGTGCGTGGCCGGACAGTGGCGCGTGAGTGTTCCGCCGGCAAGGGTCGCCCCCGGCTGTTTCGGCGGGATAGGCACGCCCCGCGCTTCACGTTTCACCGAACTGCCAATCACGCCCGTGTGGAACAGGATCGGCATGCGCAGCTCGGCCGCTTTCTCGTACAGCACGAAATACGACTCGTGGTCGTACGGAAGGGGCGGGCGGATGGCTTTGAGCCCGAAGAAGCCCCGGTCTTTCAGCCGCGCGATGTTGTCCGGGCCGCGTGACCAGTCCAGGTAACCGAACAGCTGGAAGAAATCCCCGTATTCACCCTTGACTTTGAGAAACAACTCCTCGAGTTCCCGCGAAGCCTTCTCGCACTGAAGCCAGATCTGCTCGAACTCTCCGCTCTCTACCAGGTAGGGAATGTCCTTCGCGTCGGGTGCGAGGTGTTCATGCACGCTGATAGCCGGCATATCTGTCCCTCCTGCGGTCCACCGGTGTCTTCGACAGGGGGAATCTACTGCACCGTGACGTGCGAAGACAACACGCTCGTACCGTTACCCACGGTTACAAGGTAAGCCGCCGGTGACAGGCTACCGAGGTCCAGGCGCAGTGAAGCGCTCGTGGCGGTCCACTGTGCAGCAACCCTCCCCCTCAGGTCCAGCAGAGCGATGCGCGACCCCGTTGCGGCGTTGGTCACTGCAAGACACCGTGAAGCCGAACTGTACGTCCACCGGCAGCGGTCGACGATGCTCTGGGTCTGCGACACTGCGGCCACCGGCGCGTCGTTGACTACCTTGTAAGTGAACACCACGTCGCCTGTCTGGTAGCTGCCGAAGTCCATGTAGGCCGTCTCGCGGTATATCACAGAGTCATTGTATACCGTTGCCAAAGTGACCGTCTGGTACTCCCCTGCCGTATCGCCGGTAATCGTGAATTCCTGTGAAGGCTTCACCAGGATCGCGGTGGATGAGTTCACACCTGCGCCGTTATAGAAGATCGTGCCCTGCGTCCGGTTGGCCACGGCGTAGTCTGGCGCCGTGAGTGTTGCGCGATCCAGGGTCGGCGGGCTGGTCAGATGCACCAGTGGGTGCGTTACCTCGAACGCATGCGAGTGGCCGTTGAACACGGTCGTGACGCCGTACTGTTCGACCAGCGGAAGGTAGGTGCTCAGCAGCGCCGCGAGCACATCGCCGCCGTGGCCGCCGGTGGAGTAGGGGTTGGCATGCCAGGATACGAAGAGCCACTCCCGGGTGTTCGCGGCGAGAACGTCGGAGAACCACGGCGTGGCCTCGGTACTCCTCGAGTTGTCGAGCGATATGTGAGCGCCATTGGCGTAGCTGAACTCGTACCGCCGGTCATCGTTGTCAAGGTACGGAAACAGCTTCCGCAGGTAGAAGTAGTTGTTGTCGTCGTATTCCTCGTGGTTTCCCCGTATCACCATGGCCGGGTACTTCTCAAAGATGCTGCGGCCCGACTCGAAAAACGCCATCCATTCGCCCGGGTGCCCGCCGTTCTGCACCAGGTCACCCAGCTGGTACCAGAAATCGATGTCACTGCGGGCAACCAGGAACTGCGCGAGCGCATCGAACGTGGTGCTGGTGTTGTACCCTCCCTGCACATCCGCCGAAACCGCGAACGTATACGGGCCCGTGTGGGCCCCGACCTCGGTGGTGAACGACATCAGCGTGCTCTCGCCCGAATCGCCGCCGCAGCGGTAGTGGTACGTTGTGCCCGGCGCAAGTCCGGTCAGCAGTACGTAGTGGGTGTAGAACGGGTCCATCCTCGCCGTCGTGTCGCGCATCAACACGTGCCCGGTGTCACTCGACACGCTTGTCCCCAGCGCCGGCGTTTCGCCGTATTGCACCACACTGCTTGAGTCCGAAAGTGGTGTTGCCCAGCAGATGTAGCGCTCGGTCTTCGGGTCGTGCCCGTATGCGTTGTGCACCCAGTACACAGGGCCCCAACCGTGCCGGGCCGGTGTGTGGATAGTGGTGTCGAACGTGATTGCCAGATCATCGATATTCGCCCGGGCGTACTGACCTGCCGACCACCGGAGGAACTGGATCTTCAGCACGTTGTGCGTTCCGGGCTCCGCGATGTCTATCGACACGGTCTGGCCCACGGCGCCGGTGACCGTATGCACGCCCAGCGACTGGTTGTTCAGAAACACCTCGAACTCCGCTGTCGCCGAAGTGCTGTAGCTGCGCGCCTTGAACGAAACCCGCGTGACCGCATCCTCGAACCGCGCCATCAGGTAGCCGGCGTTGAAGAGATTCGCGAAGTTGGTGTCACCAGGGTTTGGGGGGTTGTAGGTCGCGCGCGACACGCAGTACATGTCCCACTCAATGCCGTCCACGCCGGTCACGGTTGCCCAGTCTCCCGAGCCGGGGTGGTAGGGACGGGTGAGAGAGAAGTCTTCGGTGATGGTCACGGTCTGGGCCGTTACTGCCGACCATGCCATTCCGATTGCCAGCACCGCACTGATGCCTGCCGCAGTACTCGTCTTCATGCTATCCCCCTTCGCTCTATGCCAATCGTACACCCGAACGTGGATGTGGTCAAGTCTCCTGAGAGCGGCACGAAGCAACCGGATGCACGCCCCCTTCTGCACACGTCTCCCATGCTCTATGATACTGTCACTCGCTGCAGGAGCAGGCCAGTTGTATGTGGCGAAAGTGTATTATTTGGAATATTATTATATCTGCATCACCAAGGAGGGGCTGTGGGCCTGTCGAGACAGCTGCGTGCGGCAATCGAGTCATTGCGCAGAACTGCTGCACGTGCACAGCACGAGGGCCGTCAGCGGCTCCCCACGACAGTGGATCTTGCCAAGGCTGCAGGCGTATCGGTAGTGACCATGGCCAGGGCGGTGAAGTACCTGAGCCAGACAGGCGAGGTCCACGCCCTCCCGCGCCGTGGTATCGTGGTCGGCAGCGCTCCGGACACGCCCGCAGCCGAGCCCTCCCCCGCGAGTCGTCCCGCGCGGGGGCCACGCTGGAGGCGGCTTTGTGCAGAGCTCGAGCGCATGCTGCTCTCGGGCGAGTTGGGCACCAGCGGCCAGCTCCCCACAATTCGCGAGCTGTCCGGGCGGTTCCGTGTCGACTTTCGGACCATGCGCAAGGCCGTCGACATGCTGGTCGAACGGGGAGAGTTGTATCCGTATCAGCGGACCTACCGGGTCCGCCCCGGCCCGGGCCGTCACACCGTCGACCAGGTCGTGCTTGTTGCAGCAGCCGACACACGAGGAGAACTGAGACTGTACTCGCCGCGAACCCAGGAGACACTCCGCTCACTCGAGGCCGAGTGCTCGCGTTCGGGAGTGAGACTTACCGCGTTGCCGTGGCGGCCATCTGCCAGCGCGACAGGCGGCAGTGCCGCCAACCCGCTGCGACGCCTTGGCGAGTTGGGCCCGGCACTGGGGGTGATGGTGTGGACTGCCGGCCTTCCCCGCCGCGATCTGAGGGTGCTGCTGAACGGCCTGGCCCCTATGGGCCGGCCGGTTGCGATCCTCGACGAGGACGATGATTCCCCTCCGGAGCGTTCAGCCGTCCGCCAGGGTGTTCGGGTATTCATTGCTGCCGACAGCGCCGGCGCAGGCAGTACCGTGGGACGGCACCTGCTGTCACTCGGGCACCGTCGCCTCGCCTACATCTCTGCCGTGCACGGCAGTTCCTGGTCGCTGCGTCGGCTGGGCGGCCTGGAGCAGGCATGTGCACAGTCGGGTCTCGGGGCACGCGTCTCACGGCATGTGTTGCCGCAGTTCAGCTACCGTACCCAGTTTCTCACAGATGACCAGGTCCGGCGAAGAGCGGTTGAGAACCTGATGGACGACTGCGTGAGCCGCCCGCCGTTCACCGACGATGTCACCACGGGGACAATCCGCGATCTGCGCGAGCAGATTCTGCCGACCATGAAGCGGCACATGCTGCACGAGAAACTTCTTCCCCTGTTCGACTCCGCCCTGGCCTCGGGAGCCACTGCCTGGGTTGGCGCCACCGATGAGATCGCGGTTGAGGCCCTCACCTACCTTCAGCGCAGGAAGGTGGCAGTTCCCCAGCAGGTTTCGGTGGTAGGATTCGATGACTCGCTCGAGGCGTTTCTCCACAGCCTGACCAGCCACAACTTCAACACGCCCTCGGCGGTCAGGCCCATGCTCGACATTCTGCTTGCCCCGCGCCTTGGTGCAGCCGCGCTGCGTTACGCAAAACCCATCGAGATCCGCGGGTTTGTCAACAACCGCTCGACGAGCGGGTCATGCCATCCACATCATAAGGGAGTACCACAATGAACCCCATACTGCCTCTCGAACACTGTGTACCCGACGGAGAACCGCGCGTCATGCCCGACGGGCGCCTGTATCTGTATGGCTCGTACGACATCTGCGGCGATGACACGTACTGCAGCCGCGAGTACCACGCATTCTCAACCGACAACCTGGTCGACTGGACTCATCACGGGCGCAGTTTCCACCGTGACGATTCGCACTGCGACATATGGGCACGACTCTACGCCCCCGACTGCATCCACCGCGACGGGAAGTACTGTCTCACCTACTGTGGATCAGGCGCCCACGAGGGTATCGCCGTGGCTGACACGCCCTACGGTCCATTCAAGGGCGGGTTTGCGGTTGACGGCGCCGACAAGGATGCTATCGACCCGACTATCCTGCTGGATGATGACGGGCAGGAACGGTCCACTACCCGGGGACCATCGAACTGCACCTTGACAGTCCCGGTGGCAGACACTCTCCTGCCCGGTCACGATAGACTCACCGGGCATGCGGGCGCTCTACCTGTGTTTCCAGGGCATGGGCTCGTGCCGCCTGATGGATGTGGAGTCGTTCTGGTTTGAGTGAGGGGCACTCCCGCGCCCCCGCGGTGCTCCTCGCGAAACTGCCCGGGCGTAACACCGGAGTACTGGCGGAACAAGTTGCGCAGCGTGCGCGAGTTTTCAAGCCCGCAACTGAATGCCACCTGCTCCACCGACATGCTGGTCTCGCGCAGCAGGTTCTCGGCACGGGCAAGCCTGGCGCGCCGGATATGCTCCTGGACGGTCATGTCAAGGCTGTCCCGGAACCGTCTCTGCAGTGTCCGCTTCGAGGTCCTCATCATGCGAGCGAGCAGCTCCACCGAGAGCGGCACGTGGGCGTTGTCCCGAATCACCCGCACAGCACGCAGAACGAGCCAATCGGTGGTCGCCGAGACATTGGTGCTTCCCCGCGCGATGATCCCCTGCGGCGGGACCAGCATGCGGCGTTCGGTCTCACGCACGCGGCCGCTGCCCATATCATCGATGAGCCGCATGGCCTCGTACCCGATGGCCCGGGTATCCTGGCTGACAGTCGAAAGCTCGTACGAACTGAGCGCGTTTGCGACCTCGTCGTTGTCCACACCCAGGATAGCCACGTCCTCGGGCACGTTGATCCCGAACAGACGCATCTGTACCGAGAACAGATGGCTGTAGTTGTCGATGGAGGAGAAAAGGGCGAGGGGCCTGGGGATTCCCGGAAGTCCGACTTTGATCTCTTCAAGCAACGGCCCGAGCACCGTGCGCACTTCGAGAGTCGCGTGCCCGAGAGACCCGAGCGCATCCCTGAATCCTGCCAGCCGATCGCTGGCGAAGCGAGAGCTGTGGATGAACCCGAAGTACAGGTAGTGCTCGAAGCCCAGGGAGTGCAGGTACTCCCCCGCCATCCTCCCGATCGCCACATCGTCGGAGTGCACCGAGAACCGGTTGTCGGGGTGCTGGTAGTTCGCGACGTTGACGATGTTCGTGCTGTAGGCCGAGAGCTGCTCGAGCACGTGAGAGTCGTTGGAGTTGACCACGAGTCCATACACATCGCCGCCATGCCTGCGGATATCCGCGCATAACTCAGGTATGCTCCCATGGTCGGCGATACGCCGTAGTATCATGTCGCCAACCTGCAGTGCATACACCGCACAGCCTTTCGCCACAGCGGTCTCGTAGGCCCCCATATGTGGGAAACAGATGAAGACCTGTTTCAGCGATGTCGCATATTCGCTCATTGTGTGGTCTCTCCGGCAGCACAGATGACATTATCTATGGCTCTGATCGCTAAGATATCGCATGTGGGTCGATGGCGCATAGTTTCCGTAGCGCTGGCGCAAAATCGTAGTCAGAGACAGGGGTTCTATGATATTCTAGGTAGCGGGAAGGGAACACGCCACAGGCTCTCAGTCTACACCTTGGTACTTAATCGCATAAACACCACGTTCCGGGAGGGGGATGGTATGTCACAGGCGTTGCTGCGCCGCGTACTGCCGTGCGCATTCGTTGCGCTGACGATGGGGAGCGTTGAGCAGGCACTGGCCGTACCGGGGACACCGGCGGAGTTCACGGTCAGGGACACTGTGTTTGCCGGTGATGTCGAGCCGATCGGCTGCAATATCGGCAAGATTGTCGGCGGCACCAACCAGACCACCAACCAGCTCATGCCGGGCGCCGGGTACGAGCCGGCTTACACGCGCCTGTTGCGCCGTGTCGACCGGGCCGGAGCCGACTATTTCGAGTGGGACACGTTCGGCGGCGTGGAC
>CAZJJT010000132.1:0-9997 GCA_964546395.1 uncultured Fibrobacterota bacterium | reverse complement strand
CGCCGCTTGCTGCAACGGTGACAACGGCCGTTGTCTGAGTCGACGGCGCGGCGGAAGTGTCGGCAGTGATGGTCAACGTGTAGGTTCCGCTCGCACCAGCAGCAACCGATGTGCTGAGCCACGGTTGCGCCGCTGTTTCCACCGAGGCGGTTGGCGTTGCGGTCCCGCCGTTCACGGTCACGATGACGTCGCCGGCATTGTTATCCACCGTCAGGGCCAGTGTTGCCCTGTCAAGGGCGATGCTGGTGCCGATGGCAGGCAGTGCCCCTCTCCAGAGACACATGAGAACCATGTCGCCATTCTCGGGGAGCTTCACCGGCAGGTTGGCGTCGCTTGTCCAGTCCCACCAGTAGTGCCCGTACTCGGTGGAGTTGGTGTCGCGCATGCGTACGCCGATTGCGTTGTCGTCGTTGGTGCACTGCACCGGACCCATGCCCAGCGGGTCCGTGGCGAAGCCACTGTAGATGGTATCGACTGGGTCAAGTGTCGCCGAGTTCATGTCGATTATCCGGATCATGGAGTGCTTGGGCACCACGGTGCCATGGTAGTTGGCGCCCCAGTACACCTGGAACATCCTGTTGCCGTCATTGGACACCAGGTTGCCGTGTCCCCACTGGTACTTCGTTTTGGCTGTGAACGAAGAGAAGTCGCTGCTGAATGTCCCGTATACCGTCCCGTGGTCATACGGTACCGTGTCATACGGGTTGTCAACCAGGATGACGTTCTGGGCGCCGAAGGTGGCCGCAAACCAGTCATTCATGATATCGTACCAGGCGTGGAAGACGTGGCCCGACTGCGAAAAACAGATGTCATAGCTGCGCGAGATGTCCCAGTCGCCCAGGTAGGCCACCGAGTCAACGTGACCGGTTGCGGGGTCCATCTTGTTGATGTAGTGGCCTTTGGTCCAGAACACGCCGTTGGTGGTGTAGTAGACCTCGCCCTGCGGCTGGAACCAGTACTGCGACTCATACCTGACCACACTGGTGCCGTCATTGTTCATGACCCAGAGGCCGCCCCGGTGATAGAACACAATCTTCTGGCCATCCGGTGAGAACTTGGCACTGCGGATTTCCGTGTCGGTCCTGGTGGCCGTTTCACCCCACAACCTGGTAAGGGTACTCGATTCCATGTCGTAGACGTAGAGGCCATACGTGGCCAGACCTGTTCCCGGCGGTGTAGCCATCAGGACCTGGAAGTTGTCCTGGGCAGACGAAGCGGCAGCAAGGATTGCGGTGAGTGCGAGCACGGCAGAGATGCGAGTACTGGTCATGTGTTCCCCCCACGAAGGCGTCAGGGTGTCAGTCAGCGGGGCCCTCTCCATCATACCATACGGGCAAACCAACAGCACTACGACCGATGGAATGTGCATTTGGTAAATTATTCCTGATACGCTGCATGTACCGCGAAACAGATTTCCGGGGTCGGGGAGCAACATGGCTCGAACACCCTCACACAAAGCTCGCGCCCTGGGCTACATTGCCGGGCTCGTGGCCGAGGACCATGCCGCCGGCGGGTGCGCGTTGCCACCACTGCGGGTTCTGGCCGCGGATGCAGGAGTGGCGGTCAACACCATGCGGTCGGCGATTGCGCAGCTGGTCCAGACTGGTTCTCTGACCCGCACGCCGGCCGGCAAGTACGTGCCGTCCTCGGAGAGCGGGGCCCACGGCATGCTCACGCAGTTGACTACTCCCCCAAGCGCGGCTGATCCCAAGTGGCAGCATGTGGCGGACGCGATCGCGCGCGATGTGATTACCGGGAGTTTTTCCCCCACGCGGCCGTTGCCTTCGGCAAAGGAACTCGCGGCACGCTACCAGGCGTCGTCTATGACCGTCCGTAAGGCTCAGGAATCGCTGTGCCGCAAAGGGGTCCTTGTCCGCCGTGCGAAGCGGTACACGGTGCCGCCCTTCGCCGCCTCGCCCCGGAACAACCGCGTGGTCCTGATCGCTCGTGGTCACTATGCGCGCGCAACCGGCGCACAGGTTACCCAGTTTACCTCCAATACGCTTGAACTCATCAGAACCCTGGAGCAGGAGTGTGCCGAACGCGACCTCACCCTCGACATAGTCCCGTTTCACTACCGCCCGGGTGATGTCAGGATGATTGGTGAGCGGGAGGTGAGCAAGGCGCTCGAAACCATGGCCGCGGATGACAGCATACTGGGGTATCTGCTCTCGCTGTACAGCATTCGCGGAAGCGAAGCCAGTGCGATGCTGGCAGCCTTGCTCAGCCACGGCCGTCCCGTTGCGGTGTCGGGTGACCACGAGAAGTACGTGGACCTTGCAGTGCAAAGCAACGAGCGGGTCGGCCAGTCGTTTGCGCCTGTCGACGACTACCGGTGCGGACACACGGTCGGCAGCATGCTCGCCGCATGGGGGCACCGACGCATTGCCTACATCTCGATACACGAGCGCTCCCCGTGGGCCAGGCGAAGGCTCGAGGGGCTGCGCGACGCAGTCCGGATTGCCACGGACGGAGCAGGAACCGTAGTGGACTTCGTGCAGCAGCCGTCCTCGACAGTGCTCGACACCGGGCTGCTGCGTGTCGAGGCCATCCTGGGGAAGACCGCTCTGGACGGGCCGCCCGGCACTGAGCATCTCTGCGGATACATCCACAGGAGCATGGTCGCCGATGCCAACCATGTCTGGGTGAGTGCTGTCCGCGAAGAGGAGCGCGAGTCACTCGAGCCGCTGTTGGGAAGGGCTCTGGAGGCCGACACCACTGCCTGGGTCGCAGCCAACGACTCCGTGGCGCTGAGTTGTCTGCGGTTCCTGCGGGAGAGGGGAACGCGTGTGCCGCGCGACATGTCGCTGGTGGGATTCGACGATCTGGGCGAGTCCACCACTGTCGGTCTTACCACCTACAATTTCAACCCCTCTGCCCTCGCCCACGCCATGATCTCGCACATTATCCGCCCCGACTACAAGCCGCGCTCGATGAAGAGACCCACGGTAATTGACGGGTACGTGAAAGTACGCAGAAGTGCAGGGCGAGTACGCGGTGACGGTTGACGCCGAAGCGCGCCAATGCATATTCCCCATCGGACTACGCCATCGGGACTGCGGGTGACCCAGCATGCATGCGTCGACAGAGCCCCCCCACACGACTTCGCTGAGTGGAGGCGATCGCAATGACAGAGTTGCAGTGGTGGAACCGGTCGTGCTCAGGTACGGTGTTCGCGGTTGCACTGGCAGGGAGTGTGGCAATGGCGGGTAAGCCCGCATTCAACGCAGAGCCTGCGCAGGTCGAGGCCGTGTACCTCGGAGACAGCTACCTTCCGTGGGCGCCGCAGGCCGAGGGCGGGGGCGACACGGCGTACCGACCGGTTGCGTTCTACACGACTGCACAGTCAACGCCCGGGCCGCGGCTCGTCGGTATGCCGGCTGGCGAGATTGTCTACCTGCTGCTTCGGAAGAACACGAAGATCGCAGTTGGTTCGATCGGCACGCTCGACTTCATATCGAGCACCGCACCGGGGTGGGCGGCGTTCGACTTCGAGAAGTTCACGGGGCGCAGGAGAGCGCCACGTTCCTTTGTGCACGACCTCGCGGCAAGCGAGAACCGCAACGCCATATATGCCGCGGCAGTTCTCGAGAAGAATGGTGTCGACCTGGGCGAAACGACCGCGTCCAAGCTCATGCGGGACGCGCTGGGCAGCACGGTGCTCAGCGAACCCGACTACGCATGGCTGCTGTTCATCACCCAACGAGCGGGCGATCTCCGCGCGTGGGCGGCAGACAGCGACCTGGGCAAAGCCTACTGGTTGTTCTACTTGCTCACCCACGGCACCCCTGCCGAGGCCCTCGAGTATCTGCATGCGCAGCGAGGAGTACTGCGCGAGGTGCTCGCACAGCTGCACAACAGGAACCTGGATGTGTACGCTCCCGTGTCGGCCCGGAAACTGGATGCAGGGGTGAAGCACTACCGCTCCCAGGGCAACCCGGTAGTCGATCTCGACCTCACTGTTGTTGTCGAGCTGGAACTCGCGTTGCGCACGGACGACATCGCAGCGGTCCATGCGCTGGTGAAGCAGGCGTTTGAGCGCGACCCCGATGTCACCGACGCACTGACGCCGAACGGCCGTGCGCAGCTGAAGCCGTGGGTCATGGTGTCCTCGCCACTGTTCACCGAAGTCTGCCTGGTGCCCGGACTGGCAGCCCGCGCCGTAGCGCAGCTGCAGAAGCACCGTGAGTACCGTGCGCGGCTTGCCGACCACAGCGACCGGGCGCTGTTGGACCTGCGCGTGTTCCTGAGCCAGTCGCCCGATGCCGTGGCGTTCGACGAAGCGTGGGATGTTCTTGTCAGGCGGTTCTACGGCGCGCGGGCCGAAGACAACCTGGAGTTGCTGGAGATTGCCCTGCGCACCGGCCACGCCACCGAAGGCATGGAAGTCGGGCATCGTATGGTACAGGACGGCTCGATGCGCAGGCTGGCGCCGGGCAACATGTACGCTGCCAGGTTCTACCTGCTCCTGGCCCAGCTCGAACTGCTGACTCGCGACTACGCATCCTTCGATGCCCGTATTGCCGACCCCGCGGCGCATATCCTGGCCCCGTACCGGAGTGCGGAGCGTGTGCCCCTGAGCCCGGAAGACGAGCGCTCGCGGTGCATCCTCGCGGCCGCCCGCGCATTCACCCGCAGCGACGGTGGGGCTGAGGCCGCTGCGTCCGAGCTGGTACGCATGCCCCACCACGAGACCGTGGTTGCCAGCTGGAAGAAGGGGTTGGAGGCAGTGGAACCCGGGGCACGGTATGCGTACGCGACCCAGAGCATACTGTGGACCCTTCCGGCACTCGCGCGCATGCCGGAGTTCGTCCGGTTCATCATGACGTACGCGCGTGCGTCTCGCTGACTCCGCTACGTGCGGCGCCGGGGCCCTGCCCGATGCTTGGCCTTGTCGGCTTCAGACGCGTTTGCCGTCGCTGCCTTTCGGTTTCTCTTCATCTCGGCAACCGTCTTGGTGTGCAGACGCGCGGCGCCCTTGTAGCCGCGGTTGGTCTTGATCTTCCTGCCTGAGGCGAGGCGCTTTCTCGCTGCCGCGATCGCCTTCCGATACTGCGGAAGCCACGGCGCCTGCGCTACCAGCATCTCATCCACCATCTGCCAGATCTCCGGCGGGTTGCACACGGCGCCGGTCAGCGGGTCCATCATCATGGCCTGCCGCAGCAGCGCGTCGTCACCGTGGACAGCGGCTTCGACTGCCAGGCGCTGCACATTGACACTGGTGTTGCACACCGCGGCCGGCCCAAGCGGAAGCGCGCCGACCCGCGGGATATTCATGCCGTTACGATCGACGTAGCCGGGGGCTTCGATGATGCAGTCGGCGGGAAGATTGCTGATGGTGCCGTGGTTGCGGACGTTGAAATGGCCGCGATACACCCGCCCCGTCTCGCGTCCCTCGACAATCCACGAACCGTGCTCGTGGCTGCGCTTCTCCGGCTTGTACTCCCAGGGGTCAGCCTTCAGCCAATTCGGGTAGTCGGTGTAGAACCAGTTGCGGCCCTCGGTGGACACGCGAAGGTAGCCGCCGGTCTCGCCGTTGATCCACGAGCCGAGGTCTATCCACTGCTTGATCTCGCGCGGCCGCTTGCGATACCATGGCACATACTCACTGAGGTGTCCGTTCGACTCGGTGGAAAACAGTCCGAAGCGCCGCATCATGTCGATGCGCACCTTCTCGGTTCTGCTGAACTGCGGATGGGCCTCGAATGCGCGCAGCAGTCGCTCGCCCGACCAGTTCTCACCCTCAAACAGCACCTGCGTGTACCAGGTCTGGTGGTTGATGCCGGCGCAGATGATGTCCACTTCGCTGATGTCGACCACGCGGTAGCCCTTGTCGCCCTGCTTCTTGCCGCGACGACGGTTGATCTCCAGTTCGATCGCCCACTTGATCATGCCGTGACCGCCTTCGACACCGTGGCACAGCCCGACCGTGTTGACTCCGCCGTACGTGTTGGCCGCCCACGTGTTCATCGCCATCGGATTGGCGTAGTTGAGGAACAGCACGTCCGGCCGCGCGACTTCACGCATGTCCCGGCAGAAGTCCAGTATGGCGGCGATGTTGCGCTGCCCGTACATGATCCCGCCCGCACAGAGGGTGTCGCCGACGCACTGATCCACGCCGTACGACAGTGGGATGTCGATGTCGGTCTTGAACGCTTCGAGGCCGCCGACCCGCACCACGCTGAAGACGTACTTGGCGCCCTCGAACGCCTTGCGGCGATTGGTGGTTGCAGTCAGTTTCGCGCGGCTGCGGTTGGCAGCGATGTCGCGTGCGACCAGGCGGGTGACCATGTCGAGATTGCGTTTGCTGATATCGGTGAACGCGATCTCCATACCGCCGAATTCGGGCACCGAGAGGAGGTCCCGCACCAACAGACGGGTGAATCCGATGCTGCCTGCGCCGATGAACGCGACCTTGATACTCATGCATGGCTCCTGTGTTGAGTGCGTGCCGCCCGGGCTGGCCCATGGACCGCACTGGTATACTCTTGCGCCAGTATACGACGCGATTGCTGTGAAGGCAATGTTGTTTGCGTGCTCTTCGTGGTAATTCCGTGCTCTCCTGTTGGCGTCTGCACTGCGGCTTCCCCCGCAGAGTCGCATATCTGCCACTGTAGCGTGACAGCGCGACTATTCCCTCGGGTATTGCCAGCCAAGGCGAGGGACGAATCATCAGCGTAATACATTGAAAAACAATCAGATGAGCATGACAAGCGCATTGCTGGCACACTCGTTGATTGTGTGAGGGGTAGGTTTGGCGGGTACGAACAGGGATCGGGCCACACGATGAGAGGGGAGTTGGGGGATGAACGTGCAAGCGATGGTGCTCACGGTGGTGCTACTGGCCGGGTGCGGGGTCGCCGGCGGACGCGTGTCGGTGTACGGCCTGAAAGCGATCGGGACCTCGCAGGACATCGCGTTGTCGCTGCAGGAGTTCCTCGAATCGATGCTGATTCGCTCGGGGGAGTACGAGGTGCTCTCGCGGGCCGATATCGACTTGATACTCAGCGAGGGCAAGCTGCAGCAGTCGGGGGCGTGTACCGATGAGGCCTGCCTGGTACAGACCGGTGCGGTGCTGGGGGTGCAGAAGATTATTACGGGAACGTTGAGCAAGGTCGGATCGACCTACAGCCTTGTCCTCAAGGTCCTCGACATCGCCTCTGGCCGCCTGGAGTCCTCCGCGAGCGACCGGTTTTCGGGTACGCCCGAGTACCTCTTTGACATCGGCGCGCGGCTGATGGTAGAGCTGCTCGAGCCGCGGACTGACACGCGTGACACCGTGGTGCGCGAGGTGGTGCGCACCCGGGTGGACACGCTGACGATATCCGTGCGTGACACCGTGACCGTTTCGGACACGGTCCATGTGCGCGACACTCTGTATACTGCGCGCCCGGTGGCGCTACCGGACAAGGAGGAACAGACGCACCGGGACCGCGCCGCGCAAAGCGCGGCACTCGCGGCACAGGACACCCGCCGCAACCGACGGATTGGCGTGGGCGCGCTGGGCATCCTTGGGTCGATTGCGGCAGGAATACTGGCCTATCAACTTGCGGTACGGTAGGACGAAGCGGTCCACATACGGCAACGGAACATACCCCCTGACAGAGGAGAGGCACGATGGGTACGAAGGCAAGCGGCTGGAAAGCGGCAAGTGTGGTGCTGGTGGCGGTGCTGGCGGGCGTGGGCGCGGCGAACACGGTCGATGAGTACGAGGACGAAGAAACGCCGGTGCGGTTCAGGCAGGACAAGCTGTCGGGCCCACGGCTGGGCGTGACCTACGTGGTGCACGGCTCCACCTGGGACAAGAAGCTCGACGAGAAGGGCATTGACAACATCATCAGCCAGTTCGGCTGGCACTTCGAGTGGATGCTGCGGCCCAAGCAGGGCGGCCCCGCGTTTGTCACCGAACTCATGCCGTTCTTCGGGGGCGTGGAGTACGGCACGGTGATCCCGAGCCTGTCGCTGGTCCTCGGTATCCGGTTCCCGGTGGGCTTCGAGTTCGGCATGGGACCGCAGGTCGTTGTCACTCTTGACAAAGAAGAGCCGGTCAGCTCGAGCCTGGTGGTCGCGGTGGGGCAGTCGCTGGATTTCTCGGGTGTCAAGATCCCGCTCAACCTCGCGGTGTCAACCAACAGCGACGGACAACGGGTGTCGTTTGCGTTCGGCTATGCGGTCGGCAATCGCAGGTCCCGCAGGGATAGATAGGCGCGCGTTGGTGCTGCGTTGTTGGGGCGGTGCACCTGCCGGAGTGCCATCCGGAAGGGGCTCCGCCCCTTAGAACCCCGTGCGGAAGGTGACGGACCGGTGATGAAACGCGTCTGGCCAGCCATCGCACGATGCCGCACACCTGCAGGCACCCATTTCCCGTCACGACAGCGACTTGACAAGGCGCCGTGCCAGGTACAGCCCGCCCGCAGTGCCAACCACGCTGAGCAGAAACGCGGCGAAGAACGAGAACTGCGCACCGAGTGCCCAGCCCGCCCAGCCGCCAAGACTCATGCCCACGAAGCTCAGGAATTTCGACACCGTCAGACTGTTCCTTCCGGGCTGTCATGTACCGCGTGTGCCGTGCCGCACAACGCGAAGTGGAGTTCATGCATGCCGGCAGGCGTGCTGTCATCCCTCAGGTGAACTCGGACTGTCAGCCTGCCATTGCGCACTTCGACCCGCGCCTCATCGGTTGCATGCAACGCGTGGTCCAACTCGAACGCGCCAAGGTCGGTCCCCGACACCTCGACGCGCTGCCATGTGGCAGCGTACATGTCACCAACCCGCACACTGACAAGGTACTGCCCGTTGGGTACGGCCACGTCGAAGTCGAGGAAGTCGTGGGGGTTGTGCGCCGGCTGGCTGGAGTTCGAGTGCATGGTCTTGCCCAGGCAGGCGCTCTGGTCCGCCCTGACCCCTTCATCGGTAAGTGACGTCTGCACTGCGCCCTGGACACACCAGTCGCCCAGCTGCCACCCGTAGCCAAGCAGCGGATCGTAGTTGTTGAGGTGCTGCTGGTTGCCGTACGTCCAGTACGGACCGGCGAACCGGAAACTGCCGTGGCTCCATAGCTTGGGTCGTAGCGCGAGGTCGCCATGGTACAACTCGTACAGTTGCGGGAAGGCGGGTACCGCGCAGCGGTAGTTGTGGTACGTGACAGGACCCTTACCGTAGTCGACACAGCGCACCTGGAAGTGCAGGTGCCCCCAGCGGCTGTCACCCCACACGTAGCCGATACGTTGCCCGGCCGACACTGCGTCGCCAGGTGACACAAGGAGCTTGTGTCGGTTGGTGTGAGAGTAGGTGTATGTCAGCTCGGGGTTGCTGCTGCTCTGGATGAGCACTCGGCATTCCACGTCGCTGTCCTCGGTAAGCAGCACCTCACGCACTGTGCCCGACTCTACTGCACGCAGCACATGTCTCTCGAACCCGCGAGCATCCCGGAGATCGAGATCGATTCCCTCGTGGGCACGCGGTGGCCTGAGATAGGACAGCATGTGGCTGTTCTCAGCCATTGACCAGGTGAACCCATCCTCCAGGCTGATCGGAAACACGAACTGCGAGGAGTCGAGGAGAGGCCGCTGCGGGTCCGAGAGGCACAGGACCGCGTCGCGGGTGAGGACCGCGTGCACAGGACGGTTGTCGGACGTGGTGGTGAGGTCGGCAACCGGACGGTTGTCAGCGACGAACACGCGTACCCCGCCGACAGTCTGCGGCAGTGCACGACGGGCCACGATGAGTGTTGCTCGCTCACCGTCCACATCCACGGTACTATAGTTGTTGGTGTTGCCAACAAGGGTGACCTGGTGACCACCGAACCCCACACACTCACCGACCGCCAGGTCCACGTAGTGACCATTGTCCCACGTGACCACTCTTCGCCCTCTGCTGTCCATCGCGGTGCCCAATCTGCCCCGAACCGGCTGTAGCTCCATGCGCCACAGCTCGTCCCCAACCGAAAATACCCGTGGGTGGTCTCCGCAGCGTCCAGGCCCCCACGCTACCCGGC
>CAZJJT010000131.1:0-10000 GCA_964546395.1 uncultured Fibrobacterota bacterium | reverse complement strand
GGGTGGTCGCTCGGAGGCGATTTCACACAGCAGCCGGTGCAGAACTGGGCGAAGTTCCACGATGCGCGTGCGGTGCGGATTAACAACACCGCTGAAGACATCTGGCGCGCATCGGGAAGTGCCCTGCAGGTGTGGGGGGTGTACTGGTACTGGCCCGGCTACGCCATGACCAACGTCGACACGTTCCCGCTCATGATCAGCCTCGATTCGATTGCGGCGAAGGTGCCTGAGGAATGCGCCAACGGCAAAACAGCGCCGTGTATGCTGCGTGCAGTGTACCAGACCGATGATGTGTCATGGAGCATGGGCGGGAACCGCAACGAGCTGAGTGACAGGGGCGACTGGGCCAGTTGGCTGTTTGTCGCACCGCAGCGGGCGCACTATGTGTTCCGCGTGTGGTCGCGCGGGACCAGTGGTTGCAGGGTTGAGGTCGATGGCGGGCTCGTGCAAACACTGGCGACAAGCGGGGTGAGCGACACGTTCAGCACGGAGCTGGTACAGGGCGGCCATGCCGTGCGCGTGGTCAGCCTGAATGGACAGGTGACCGTCGACAGCATCGAGATTACGCTGATCCCGGTACATGTCTCGGGCCGCAGCCTCACGATGGAGACAGCTCTCGCTCCCGCCGCTTCCCCGGCGCAGGTGGGTGCATGGACGGTCGATACCAGCCCGGCCCACGGATCCGCTCCGGTGGCTGCAGCCAGGACCACCGACGCACGCGTCCTGTCTCCCACTGCCAGTCCGGCGGACGGGCTCGTAGTTATCCAGGAGGCAGTGCAGCCGCCGACGACACACGCAACCGAGTACGAACAGCAGCAGGCCGAGCGAGTGCCGGCAGATATCCGGGGTGATGGCTTCGTGCCACTGCAACCGGCCGTCGTGTCGACCGCCGACATGCACTGGCGCCCGGAACAGGCCCCGGTTGTGGTGCAGGCGGTGCGTGCGAGCAGCTCGAAGGGGCCGCGTGGTGCATCGGTGGTCCTCGACGGAGACCTGCGCACACGCTGGTCACCGTCGGGAGAGGGCGCAGCGTGGCTGCTCTTCGACTGTGGCGACGACACCTGGTTCGGTGCGCTGAGCCTGGTGTGGTACAGCGCGCGCGCGGCTGAGTATCCGGTCGAGGTCGACGTTTCGAGCGACGGTCGGATCTGGCACGCGGCCGGGCACATGACACTGCATGGAAGAGGCACGCAGTCGGCCGTGATAGGCTTCGGCGCGCGGTACGGGCGTCTGGTGCGGCTGAGCGTTCGTACCGGGCCCTCAGGACGGTTCGGTGTGGTGGAGGCGGCACTCCACCACTCCTCCTCGTCGCATGCTCCCGTCGGTTCGGCCTCGCGCTGAAGTGTGCGGACCCGTCCGCACCGGTGCCTCCCGACGAGTCCGAGGTGTGGGTCTCCAGCGCGACCAGCAGGCGGCACACGCCATACGCGTCACTCTTCGCGTCTACTGCCGCCGCAGCACGAGGTCGACCGTCTTCGCCCAATGCCTACGGATTCGTGCCGACTACCACTACCCGGTCATCACCAGTGCTGCCGACCAGCAGGGCCGGCCGTGTCGACTGCTTGTGCGAAGCACCTGCCTCGATCCGTCTGCCCGCAAGCGAGTACCGTGCGGGAGCCCTCTGCCCACCTGCACCCATCGCAGTGCTCTGTGTCCGGGGACCCACCGACACGAAGCACGCAGAGTCCAGCACCACGACCGGCAGGTACGGTGTTCCGTTGTCCCATTCGCCCATGTAGGTCACATGTGGACCGACGCCGAAGCAGTAGTCGCAGTTGGTACCGAAGAACGTGCAGTCGAACAGCGCCTCCGAGAATTTCCACGTGCCGTAGAAGTCGAGCACGTTGTACTGCGCGACGACGGCCGAGTCAACCCCGGTAGCGGGGAACATGTGGTCGGCGTAGATGGTGGGACCGTTGCCGGAACGGTGGTTGCGCACCTGGATGAACGTGCGATTCTCGCAGGGGAGGTACTGCAGCTTGGCCCAGATCGACTCCTGGTTGGGGAAGTTGGTGCTCGTGTTATTGTCGGAGTTGCCGCAGAGCTGCACGACCTTGGTGGTCACGGGAATCGTTGAGACGTCGGCCCAGTCAGGCGAATGGATCGGGAGGGCCGCTTCTGCCGGGTGGAAGCTTGCCGAAGAGGTCGCCGCCATCCGGAAGCTGTTGTACCCGCCGAGCGAGTTGCCCATCACACCGTAGCGTACGCGGTTCTGCGTGTTACGATACAGCCGCGTGGTTCCGAGTTCTACCTGCGCAATGGCGTCCTTGATCACGTTGATGATCTGCGTTTCGTCGCTGCTGTGCGGATACACCAGCACGTAACCCTTGCGCACCAGGTGCCGGACCCAGAAGTACTCGCCGATCGAGTCGCCGTAGGATACCGAAGTCGGAGGCGTGCCGGAGCCATGGAAACAGGCAATGATGACCGCAGAGTCCGCGACAGGTGATGCCGGTTGGTACAGCCAGTAGACGTCGGTCCCGCCGCTCAGATCGGTGCCGTGATGAGTCATGGTCATCGAGGCGTGTGTGTACTCGCTTCCGCCCGGGCCGGTTGCGGGCTGCTGCGGGGGCTGGGTGGTTTGAGCCGAGAGAGTTGCCGCAAGGAGCAGTGAGGCAATCGAAGCGATTCGTTCCATGTACATGGCCTTCCCCTCAGGAAACGGCAGGGCGAGCAGCGTGCGCGTCTGGCGCACACGTGAGCAGTGTAGCAAATGCGGGGTTCCGCAGCAGCTCTCTCAATCCGGTCACGCTGATGTTCTCCGCGACGGGCCATGAGCCTTCCACCGGTGCCACGATCCAGGTCTGTACCGAACCTATGTCGCTCGCTGCATTGCGCAACCTGGTACTTGCCGATGGAGCGGAGGATGCCTTGCACTCCAGGCCGAACCTGCGGTCCCCCTGGGAAATGACGAAGTCGATTTCGGTCCCGTCGCTCGTGCGGTAGAACGACAGTGTCGTGTCTGCGCGCAGCAACGGCGCAACGGTATCGAGCACCAAGCCTTCCCATGACGCTCCGTAGCAGGGGTGGCCCGCGAGATCGTTGAACGAGCCCACAGCCAGAAGCGCATGCAGAATCCCGCTGTCGCGTACATACAGCCGTGGCGCCTTAACCAGCCTCTTCTTCATGTTGGCATCGAACGCAGGAAGCAGGCGGACAAGGTATGCACCGGCGAGCAGGTCGATGTGCGCGCGCACCGTCTTGTCGGATACGCCAAGCGACGACGCCAGTTTGCTGCTGTTGAGGTTCTGTCCATGGAGGTGCGCGCACATGCGAAGGAGGCGGTCCGCCGAGACAGGTGACATCCCCGCCGCGAACTGCAGCAAGTCACGCTCTGTGTACGTCCGGACAAATGCCTGTCTCCACTCGTAGCTCTCCCGTTCGTCTGGGGCGAGGAAGCTGCGGGGGAATCCACCGCGTGTCCACAGACGCAGCAGGTCGGCGTGAGAGGCTCCGGTCTCCGGTGCAAGGAACGGACTCAGTTCGAGGTATGCTACCCGACCGGCGAGCGACTCGGAGCTCTGGCGAAGCAGCGATGGTGACGCCGACCCGAGCAGCAGAAACTGCCCGGGAGTTCCGGCCCGATCCATGAGACTGCGGAGCAGCGGGAACAATCCCGGTGCCCGTTGCACTTCGTCGATGCAGATGAGGTGACCGGCGTTCGCGGTGAGGAACGTTTCAGCATCGCTCAATTTGGAGAGGTCTGAAGGCAGCTCCAGGTCCAGATACACGGCATCCTGTCGGTCCCCCATTGCCTGCCGGGCAAGGGTGGACTTCCCGCACTGTCGCGGTCCTGTGAGGACAACACCCGGAAGAGCCGCGAGACACCGCTGGACCTCTGCGAGCGCCACTCTGGGCACAAATCTCTGCATATTCGGAATATAACTCCGAAATTACCGCCAAAACACCCCGGCGGGAGCGCGGGGACAAGAGGGGGGACAGCTTGCACGCTCCGCCGGGGCAAAGAAATCGCTGCTACTTGCCGATCACAATCCCGAACGTTCCGCAGTTCTTCACTGATGTTGCCTTCGGGGTCGGTGCAGTCGCCGGCGCCGACGGGACCACGCGGCCACGCAGATCAACCAGGCGTGAGGGCTGCGGTCGCGGCACCGCACGGGATAGGGCAGCTGGTTCGACTGGGCTCGTGCGACTGACTGAGAACGGGATTTCGTCGTAGATTGCATGCTGCGAGTATTCCATCACCCGTACGAAGCATGCCGTGGATTGTGTGTCAGGCACTGCCCACTCAAACGCGCCCCAGTTGGCATCTGCCGGACGGATCGCGCCATCGATAGACAGCACCTGCCACCTCTCGCCGCCGTCGGCCGACCACTCGATCTGCGCACCGGTTGAGTTCGACGCGGTCCACCGAACAGTCTCGACAGCTCCTGCAAGCAGCGACTGACCCACAGACGGGTAGGTCAGGCTGAACGAGATGACCGCTGCGATAGTGACACCTGCCGTGTTGGACCACGCAGATGTGTCGGTGGCGGCGAAGGCCCGAACGCGGTAGTCGTACGTCCCGGCAGTCAGGCTGCTGTCAACCCACGAGGCCGCGTTGGCCGGGAGTGCCTTCACCTGGGTCCAGGGACCACCCGACGGCTGACGTTCGACGAGGTAGCCTGCCTCGTTGCCGGCGTTGTCCTGCCAGGTGAGAGACGCACTCAGCGCGGCGACACCGGGACTTGCTGTCAGGCTGGTGGGTGCGGCGATCGCGGACCCGACGTTCAGTGTGACCACGTAGGTGGCGGTGTTGCTCGACCCGCCGCCGCTGACAGAGACCGTCGTGGTGTACGCGCCGTTCGGCAACCCGGCGATGTTCACGACAGTGGTGAGCGTCTGGTTGTTGCCCGAACCCGAGCCGGAGACCGTCAGCCATGCCGACGTGTCTGTTGCGGCCACGTTCGTGAGCGTCCCCGCGCCGGAGTTGGTAACATGCACAACCTTGGGCGCCGGCGTGGAGCCGCCGGTTGACACGAAGGTCAGCGACGACGAGTCGAGACTGATGCGCGGGGTGGGTGACGGCGGCGCAGGGAGTGCCCCGAGGTAGAAGTCGGTGCACGTGTAGTTGGGAATGACCAGGTAGTCGCTGGTGTACTTGTTCTGCAGAACACCGTTGTCGTTGCCGTAGCCGCACCCCGCCAGGTAGTCGTTGCTGTTGCATGCGCCGCGGTACATCCAGTACTGCAGCGCCGCCGCATTGGGACCGTCAGCGGACCCGGGAGCGAACATGTACTCGACGTCGTCGCAGTTATCCATGCTCTGCAGCGCGACAACTTTCAGAAACGCGTTGTCGCCGTTGTACCCCGGCGGGTAGTACCCGCAGCAGGTGAGTGGGTGCACGATCTGGTCGCCGTTGGTGGTGATCGTCCCACGGCATGCACCGCTGCAGGAACGGATGAACTGCCTGTTGGCCAGGTCCAGACCGTGCGCTTTCCCGCCGTAGCTGCTCACCCCCCAGTGCCCGTCGCGCGACACTACCAGGTTCTCGACATACGGACCGTACTCCACCCCGTCGGTCTTGTACCCCGATACACCCACGGCGCTCCAGTAGTTCTCCACTGTCCCCACGGCGGGGTCGACACGCAGGATAGTGTCTGTCTGGCGCGCGAAATAGATGTAGCCGTCTGTGCACCAGCTCAGCGACTGGTAGTCCAACTCCGCGTGGTCGACATGCGCGTCGCAGACCTTCGTGATGTTCCTGCCGTTGTTGTCGGCCACATACATGGCGCCGGGGGCCTTGGCCGACCAGTCACTGAGCCACCAGTTTGCCCAGAACACGATGCGCTGTGCGTCGGGGGAGAAGCGAACCGCTCCCATGTAGTCGGTGTAGCCACCGTTGTAGTGGTTCAGCGTGTCCTTCGAGATAATCCTGTTCTTGACCCTGGTCTGGATATCCACCAGGACGATGCCATTGTCGCGCCCAAGCATGGTTCCGTGGACACCGGCGATCTCGACCGCAGCAAGCGATGGGAGTGAGAAAGCGGCGGTGTACAGCAGGGCAAGCGCGACGTGCGTCTGTCGGAACATGGATCCCCCCCCGAGGCCAAAGGTGTCTCTGCAGGTGTACTATCGCTACCGAGTACGATAGCCACGGAAACGTGGCCCAAGGTCGTGGCAATAGTGTTCAAAATGTCAGAAGTATATTCAATATTACCATGACAGATGCACTTCCTGGCCGGAGTCCCGCGGCGGCGGTCGAAGCCGGCATGCGGGGAATGCTGCGCGAGCGCCCCGGCAGACCGCTGCCGCCAGTGCGTGCGTGGGCCCGCGAACACCGGACATCAACGAGGGTTGTGCTGCGTGTCCTGCATGCACTGCGCGACGAGGGGCTCGTCGATGTGCGTCGGGGCAGACGGGCTTCCGCGCCATCGGCGGTCCGCGACCCCGAACCAACCCGGAGCCCGGTGCGACGCGTGTATGATGCGGTACGCGGTGCCATAGAAGGCGGTCGGTTCCCTGTTGGCACGCGTCTGCCCAAGACTGAGTACTTTGCCGTGCAGGAGCGTGCTTCGTACAGCACGGTCGTACGCGCACTGCGGCTTCTCGAACGGGAACACCTGGTGCACAGACACGGGCGGCACTCAATCGCTGGGCCCGCCCCTTCCTCCTCAGCAACGCAGGTCTCTGGCGGCGGGCCCGTGATCCTGCTGCTGCAGGCGAACGAGGAGTGGTGGGAAGAGACCCTTGCGAGTCCGTGGCTTTCACCGTTCAGCCTGGGGCTGATGCGCGAGGTGCTCCAGGCCGGCGTGCAGACCATCCCCGCGACGCTCGCCCGCACATCGTCTTCGTACCTGTGTCGAGGTCACGAGCAGATCGCCTCACTCATCCGCGAACTCGGACCGCGGTATCACGGCACAGTGATGATGGGCCAGTCCTGGGATTTCCACTTCGGGGCAGGGGCCACTATTCCTGCGGTGGTGCGAGCCATGGTACGGTACGGCAGGCCGGTGGTATGGTTCGACTATGCCGATGAGCCCCGCAGCCGCAGCGATCCGTTCGATCCCGCTGACTACCGTCGGATGACTGGTGAGCCCGGCCCGCGCAGGTTCTTCTCGCGTGTGCACCACAGCGAGTCGGCAGCGCACACTGAGGCCCTTCGTGCGCTGTACAGTCAGGGGCACCGTCGGGTAGGTCTGCCCTGGTTCACCGAGGAGGATCCGCTGCTGCGAGCGGAACGGGTTGGTGGACTCCTCGCGACGGCAGCAGCGCTGCCGGGGATGGAGTTGGTGGTGCACACCTGCGAGGGCAACCCGTTCGGCACCGAGAGAGGCCCGGCGCCGGTTCCAGTCATCGCTCCAGCGTGGCTCCGCAGGCTCGGCAACGAGGGGCGGCGGTTCCTCGAGTCAGCGCCTGGGCAACACGGCACTGTCGCTGAACACGCTCGCCTTCTTCGCCTTGCCGAAGTTCTGCTTGCGCTGCGCTTCGAGCGTGGCGTTACCGCGATCATCGCGATAAACGACACGCGCGCCCGCGACTACTACCTGTGCCTCCGCTCGATGGGGCTGCGGGTGCCGCAGGACCTTTCGCTCGTCTCCTTCGACGCCTCACCGCGGGTGCTCTACCCCTGGCAGATATCCTCGGTCGACTTCGGGTTCGCCTATCTGGCCTACTGCGCGTACCACCTGATCATGCAGGATGTGCCCGTGCGACGCAACCGGACCAATGTGCCCGCGCGGTGTCGGCTCAACCACATGGGGTCGATAGGGGCCTCGCCCGCTGCCTTCAGTATGCCGCGTTCTCCAGCCACCAGTTCCACATGAGTTCGTAGCGCCGTGGTTCCATGCCCTGGAAGATCACGTTGCTGGTAGAGAAGATGTAGCCGCCGCCGGGCTTGCCGTGCTCCATGGCGTAGCGGCACGAGTCGAACACCTGCTCGTCGGTCCCGGTCTGCATCAAGGCGCAGTTCACGTTGCCCACCAGGCACAGCCGTCCGGCGCTCAGGCGCTTGACTTCCGCGATATCCACCTTCGCCATCGGGTCCAGTGAGTGGATCGCGTGGGGAGCTGTCTCGAGCAAGTCGTCGAGAATCGGCATGATATTGCCGTCGGTGTGCTTGATCGCATACAGGCCCAGCTCGCGATAGCCCTGTGTCACACGCGCCAGCCGCGGTGTGATAATGTCCGAGAACATCACAGGAGAAAGGTAGGGCCCGCTGTTGAAACAGTAGTCGGCGCACATGATGATCCCGTCGAGACCGACTTCCGCAAGCTCGCGGGCCCGCTCGAGATGCTCATCGACACTGCGGTCAATCCGCTCCTTCACGTGCTCCGGGTTCACCATCATTTCGACGATCACCGTGTCCATGTCGCGGCCTTCGGGAATCGAAGGGGTAGGGTCCCCGTGACACATCACCAGCCGCTCTGCGCCAACCGTCTCGCACAGAATACGCAGCCCCTCCCGGTAGTCGTCGGCGGTCGGACGGTACACGCCGGAGTAGAACACGATCCCGTAGTCGAACCGGTCGGCGATCCGCTTGAACAACTGCGCGTCCGCACGCATCAGAGCACTGTGGTCAGCCCCAGGCGTATCCCACTGTGCAGGACCGGCAAAATCTTCACCAAAGAACTCGCTGCGCAACTGCATCTCAAGTTCAAAGTGCGGTACTGAGTCTGGTTGGCGGAGCTCCAGCGCGTCGATTGTTCTCTGTCTTGCGTTCACTGTGGCCTGTGTTCTTCCGTTGTGATTCGTGTGGGCGCCCCGCCCTTGGCGTCGGCTCTCCGCCGGGCTTCCCTCCGGTCGGTACCGCCACCCGATTCGTTGCCTTCGGCAACGGGGGTTGGCGGCACTACGCTCCGGCGCACCCTCTGTCCAGCCTGGCGCATACAGCGCCCTGCTGTTCCTGTCCTAAGGTACCAGAACGGCCCCGGAAGCACAACCCACTCGGCAGACGTATTTTTGCTCAAAATGGCCACGGTCTTCCGCGGCGTCTCGCTTCGCCCCTGGAACCTTGCACTTTGCATTCTGAACTTTGACCTTTGAATTGCCCCCTCCCCATGCCCTTCCCAACCTTTCGTTTCACCACAGTCCTCGGGTCGGCCTCACTTGAAATCTGGAGTGGGGGATTTGTCCAGTTCGAGACCCACCCGACCAACCACCGGCACCTGCACACCTCATACCACGAATTGTGCATTGTGACTGCCGGCAAGGGACAGTTCACGCATGGCGAGCGCTCGTACCCGCTCCGGGCCGGAGACGTGTTCGTGTCGGAGTTGCACGTACCGCACGAAATCAGCTCATTGCGGACACGCGACCTTCGGTTGACCTTCGTGTGCTTCTCTGTGGAGCGTCTGCCGGGCAGCGGGAAGGCGCGGTCCGGTTCGGGTGTGGTGGAGCGGTTCCTGAACGGCCACACGCTGTGTGCCCCGAGTCGCGGACGGCTCGAGCCCTGGCTTGACATCCTGTCGCGTGGCAACGAAGGTGCCTTTGCCGCCGAGCGCTGCGAGACAGCGGCGCGCATGCTGGTGCTCGAGGCGATGGATATCCTTGCACGCGCACCCGACGAGAACTCGGCATCGCCGCAGTCACCCGACACGTTCGCCCGTGCCGTGGAGTTCATCGAGAGGAACATCGGGAGACAGTTCTCTGTCGAAGAACTCGCGCGTCACTGCGCGTGCTCTTCCCGCCAGCTCCGTCGTGTCTTCGTGAGTCGCACCGGACAGCGGCTCATGGAAACGGTCAACGAGCGACGCATGCGGCTTGCTGCACAGCAGTTGCTCATGCGGTTCACCGCGGGTCAGGTGGCCGAATCACTCGGGTTCTCAAGTGCGGCGCACTTCACGCGCCTCTTCGCCCGCTACCATGGGGTCACCCCCAAGCGGTACCAGATACAGCACGCACCGAAGGGCACCTTGCCCAGGACCGAGTTCTGAACCCGCGGTGCTATCGCGTGAGCACCGTGCGTCGTACCGCGGGAGTGCCTTCCCCGGGCGGCTGCGTGCAGTACAGGGTGGGTTTTTCGGTAGTGATGAATTCTGTTGTGTGTGGGAGCCGTTTGATT
>CAZJJT010000130.1:0-10001 GCA_964546395.1 uncultured Fibrobacterota bacterium | reverse complement strand
TCAACGACTACGGTGGGATCGAGGGGTGGAACGACGGGCCGGCGTTCTACTACTGCAACGTGTCGGGCAACGCTCGCGGCTACCGTCATTTCTCGGGCACCAACGTCTACAACCCGTGGGGCCACGCGTACTACATGGACCACGCGTACCAGATGAAGGTGTTCAACAACATCGCCTGGGGGATTCACAACAGCACCAGCGACCCGTCCCAGCGCAATAACTCCGGGTTTATGACGGCAGTCAGCAGCATGAATTTCTATGCCAACAACACCGCCTATAAGCTCTACCGCGGGTTCAACAGCTCCGCCCCGTACTGCACCTATGTCGGGAACCTTCTCGAGGACATGTCGTACCGGTGTCACGAGGAGGGCAACCCGGTTGCGTACATCTCGTACGCGAAGAACGCGTACCATGCGTCACCCTCGTCGTTCTCCGCCAGTCAGACCACGTTCTCGGCGTTCCAGACCTACCTGCAGAACAACAACGCGGAAACGTCGACGCTCGGGGTCAACTCTTCGGGTGCGCTCCTGGTCGACCCGGACCACAGCGACTTCCGTCCGACAGGCGACGCCATCGGCAACGGCGCCAAGATATTCCTGCCCTGGAACCTCCCGAACGTGGTCGGCCAGTGGAGTTTCTGGGTGCGCCCGGCGGGCCCGACGTCGATTCGGGGCGAGAATGACCCGAAGGGGCTCCTCGGCAACACGCTCAGTTGTCCGGGGGCAAGCGTCGGAAGCTACGTGGCAGGAGGACTGGAGAACTGGACCAACGGTGCGCTGCGGTTCAACGGGAGCAGTACGTACTGCAACACGAGCGCTAACAGCGCGATGGATATGACCACCAATAGCTTCATACTGGAGGCCTACGTCAATGCCGGGGCCAGCGGCACAATCGTATCCAAGGCTTCCAGCAGCGGCTATGTCCTCGATATCGACGGGACAGGGAAGGCGCGGATGCGCCTGCTGTCGGGTGGGGAGTACAGTGTCGCAAGCGCGGCGACGGTCGGTGGCAACGGCTGGCACCACGTGCTCGCGGAGGTGGACCGGAGCGGCGGCACGGTGAAGATGTACGTTGACGGGAGCCTGAGCATCGGGGCCACGAGCGGTTCGATGCCCGGCGCGGGGGCTTCGCTGACCACTACGGCCGCGTTTGAAGTCGGTAGGTACAATGGCGGCGCGTATCTCAACGGTGATCTCGATTTCCTTCGGGTAGCGAAGGGATCATTCGCCGAAGGCGCGACGAGCTTTGAGGAGCTGTACGCGTGGGAGTTCGATGGCCCCGTGGTGCGCGACTTCGCCGGTGTCAAGGTGAGCGGGCCGCGGGATGCCGGCGCGCTGAACTATTCGGTTGTCGGTGTCAATCGCAGTCCGGCCCGCCTCGCGGTCGGCCCGAGCGTCGCGGTGAAATACCTGAGCGGCTCCCGCCTGCTGGTGGTGAACGTCGGTGCAGGGCTGGCGGGCGATCAGCCGATCCGCTGCCTGGTGCTGAATGCCGCCGGACGGGTGGTGGTTGACTATCGGACAACCGCCGCGAAAGCGGCGGGGCAGGGAGCACGAATCAGTACGGCCGACTGGGCGCATGGCGTGTACCTGGTGCGCGTGAGCGTGCCGGGCGCGACGCATGTGTCGCGGCTGTCGCTGTTTCAGTAGGTGCTGAGCGCTGCCGGCGGTTCGTCTCGGGAGTGCGTACTGTGTGCCGCACGTAGTGCGGGCGCCGTGTCCGCTCTGTCAACGAACCGCATACACCCCGGGCGACGGGGTGTGGTGCGGGCCGAGCAGGCCGCCGGCAAGCGAGAAACGTGCTCCGCCTTCGCCCACCGCACCTCGTGCGGAACTGCCGATCACCTGTATCCGCGGCGCGTGCGGCGCGGAAGGCGTACGGACGAGTCGGAGCGCGGCGCGGTAGGCATGCAGCGGGCCGCTCGAGACGGTGACCGGACCGCCCTGCGGGTTGGCGTCGAACATGATGCGTCCGCCTCCGATATCGGCGAACGGCAGGGGTACGCCGCTCTGTGCAACCTGTAGCTCGCCGGTGTCGTAGCCTGTGGGAAGGTCAAACAGGAGTGTGAGCGGGACGGTGAACACCGCGTTGTCCACGTTGGGGTTGATCACCGTGCCGGTGTTGAATGCGATCGTCGTGGCGTTCGCGTCGGAACCGGAACACGATACGCTCCACCGCGTGCGCTCCAGGGCGTACATCAGCACCGTCTGCACCGGCGCCATCCATAACGCACCTGCGTCCATCTGCTGTCTGCACCAGTCGAGGTGGCTGCGGTAGACCGCAGTGGGTATCGGTGCCCACCCCAGGCCCGCGTTGTCCGAGACGCAGTGCGCCTGGCGGATTGTCCACCCACCCGCGTCGATTGCCGCCTGCGCGTGGCCGTTGAGCCCCGACAGGCCGGTACCGATTTGGTAGCAAGGCTCCGCAAGGTCGAACGGGTCGGGGACCGAGGCGGGGATGACCACCACGCCGCCCTCCTTGCGGCAGCCGATGTAGCGGTGACTCCTCAACCAGGCGAGGTTGCTGGCCGACTGGTTGCCGCATGGTGTCACGAAGTACAGGCACGGCCCCTGCGAAGGAATCATCCGTTCGATCCTCGCCTGGGCGCTGTCGTATTCGTAGTGCTCGTTGGTGACCGGTGTGTCGCAGACGTGGTTCATCGAATGATTGATGAAACGGTAGCCGTGTCTGACGTACAGGTCCGCGCGACCGCTGTCGCCTCTGTCAAGTTGGCCAGCGATGACGCTGAACGACACGGTCAGTTCGCGGTTCACCAGCAGACTGTCCATCAACCAGAAATCCCCCCACCAGTTGTACCCGTAGTCGTCGTGGTTGATGGAGTATGCCCCGGCAGCGTTGTTGCGCCAGGTGGCAACCGAGACCGACTGGCCGTGCGTACCGCTCGCCCCCAACACAGCAAGAAGCAGTGCGCTGAACATCGTACGTGCGTTCATGTGGTTCGCTCCCTTCGCAAACGGCTACCTGACTTGTCCCTCTTACAGTACACAACACGTATCCCCTGTGGTCCCCGCGTTGCTCCATTGAAAGTCATATATATTATGATATTATGAGAATCCGTTCGCTTGACAGGGCCCGTGAGTACCTCACCGGCGTGGTCGCTTCGCACCGCCGCATGAACCAGTCGCGTCTTCCCACAGTCGCCGCGTTGGCCGAGCGGGCCGGTGTGGCGCTGGTTACCATGTCGCGGGCTGTGCAGCAGTGTGCCGCCTCGGGCGCGATCACCGCGAAGCGGGGTCAGGGGATCCTGCTCGCCGAGCCGCACCACGGCGCTGTGCCAGGGCATGGGCCCGGGCGCGCGGTTCAGCGGTGGGAAGCGGTTCGGGAGCAGCTGCAGAGGGACCTGCTCACCGGCACGTTCGGCCTTCGCGGGCCGCTGCCCTCGCCCAAGGAGCTGGCGGTTTCCTACGGTGTCTGCTACCGCACGCTGAAACGTGCGCTGGATCGACTCGTCGAGGACAGGATCCTGATGGTGCGTGACCGGCGGTACGTGAGGGCGGGCACGACCGCGGGCGTATCCCACGGCGCAGTGGCTCTTGTGGCATCGGGGTACGCCAACGGCGAAATGCGTCTGCTCTCGCACCGTACGCAGCAGCTCATACAGGCACTTGCGACGGCGTGTGCACTCTCCGGCATGCGGCTGGAGGTATCTCCGTATGACAACGACAGCGGGAGACTGGCCGTGCGCTCGCGTACGGTGCTTGGTCTGGGGTCGCAGCGGCGAGCCCAGCGCACGCTTCTTGGCTGTGTCGTTCTTCCGCTGACGATCCCCGGTGCTCAGGTGCGAACCCTTTGCGCCGAGATCCTTGACACCGGCGTGCCGGTTGCGGTACTCGACGAAACCACCGACCTGTCGTTTGATGTGGCTCTGCGCGACCGTCGGGCGCGGCTGTTCCGATTGGCAACCAACCGCACCGCATGCCGCACCGTTGCCATGCACCTGGCGTCACTTGGTCATCGCCGCGTGGCGTTCGTCTCGCCGATTATGCGCGGGTCATGGCCGCACGACCGTTGCGCGAGTCTGCAGAGCGCGTTCCGTGAAGCGGGGTTTGGCGAAGCAGTTGTGACGTTTGCCGCTCCTGAGTCGCCGCTGCCGCCGCTATCGGGCGATGCGGTCCTTGACAGCGATACACAAGTGCTTATCGAGCGTACCCGAACGGTCCGCTCCCTTCGCTACCAGGTGGAGCTGATTACCCAGCGTGAACAGGTGCTCCCCGTGCTCGTGCCGCTCATGGAGCAGGCGCTTGCCGACAGCTCGATCACCGCATGGGTGGCGGTCAACGACGACATCGCCATCGAGTGTATCAATTTCCTTCGTTCTCGCGGGAAACGTGTTCCCCGCGACATTTCGGTGGTCGGGTTCGACGACAACCTTGAGGCGTTCTTCCGCTCACTGACGTCCTACAACTACAACGCGAGTGCTGCTGCCAACGCCATGCTGTCGCACGTGCTCTCGCCCACGGTGTCGCTTGCCAGACGTGAGATCGCCGGCGCGACCGAGATAGAGGGGTTCCTCGATGTCCGGGGGAGTTCCGGCCCCGTGCCAGAAGGATAGCAGTTCGGCAACTCCTCCTCCCAAAGGTAGCATGACTGCGACTGCCTCAGCCCGCAGGTGCCATCCACGGGCACTTGCGACCCGCATCCTGCACTGGCATCGCCCTTGCAGTGATCCTGCGCGTCATGTCGATGGATTGGCGAACCACAACACAGGAGGCGGGATGATGAGGAACGCGATGGCGGGGCTTCTAGTTGTTCTGGCATGTGGCGTCGGGATTGCCGGGGATCAGCAGTACCGGGGATGGTCGGTGGCGACCGGGGCGGGATATGGCACCGGGGACCTCGGCCTGTCCCTCATGCATTCGCAGGTGTTTGGCCTGCAGAAAGTGTCGGCACGCGTGCTGCTGAACCACGAGGTCGAGGTGTTCGAGTCGTCGCCCGAGGTGAACGGGGTCGAAGTGGCCATGCTGTACGGGGTACACCTGCGGCCGCTCGCGAACCGCCGCGCGTCTGCGGACGGCCACTCGCCTCTTCACGTGTCGGTTGCTGCGGGACTGGCCGTGGTAAGCGGCACCACTCAGGGCGAGTTGCTGTCGACGGGGCCATTCGTGGAGCAGTACGCTGCCGAACCGTACACGGTCACCGGCTTTCCCGTGCAGATCGAATGCACCTATGCGCCTCTCGCCAATTTCGGTATCGGGTTGGTGGGCTATGCAGACTGGAACGAAGCCGCACCGTTTGCCGGGCTCATGCTTTGTGTGAGCGGCGGCAGCTACTGACAGAACCGCAGCACCCTATCCCTCCCCACACCCTCTGTCGGCAGGGCAACAGCCCTGCCGACACGTGTCGAGCTGTCACAGGCGTTGTTCCACCCTCGCCCGCGTCAACTCAGCAGTGCCGAGAGCAGATGCGTGAGTTCGGCTGTAGTGAACGGCTTGCGCAGGGATGCTTCGAACCCATGGGCTTCCGGGTCCGACATCACGCCACTTTCGCTGTAGCCACTCATTGCCACGAGTTTCACCTGAGGACATGCCGACCGCATGTCGCTGCTGATCTCTTCGCCGCCTTTCCCACCGGCAATTGTCAGGTCGAGGAGACACGCGGAGTACGCTCGTCCCGCGGCGTTCGCTGTGCGCGCCATCTCGAGGGCCTGTGCCCCGTGTTCGGCGGTATCGGCCTCGTAGCCAACCGAGCTCAGCAGGCGTGCGGCCATGGTCCTCACCGACCGCTCATCATCCATCACCAGGACCCTGCCGCTGCCCCTCGTCACTTCAGCCGCTTCGCCGGGCTCCTCAGGCGAAGCGTCGGGAAGCGCAGGGAGCAGTATCGTGAACGTGGTGCCGTGGCCCTGTTCCGAGCGGACCTCAAGCGTCCCGTTATGTCTGTTGACGATTGAATATGCGGTGGCGAGACCGAGTCCGCTGCCCCTGTGCTTGGTGCTGAAGAAGGGGTCGAAGATGCGACGGAGGTGTTCGGCGCGGATGCCGACCCCGGAGTCACTGACCTCGACCATCACGTACGGCCCGTCGGCAACCCCGCGTACGGGTGGGCTTTGCACGTTGCGCGCGCTCAGACGGACTTCGCCCCCGCCTGGCATCGCCTGCTGGGCGTTGATCACCAGGTTGTCGATGGCCTGGCCTATCTGGTTGGGATCGGCGAGGCAGGCCCACAAGTCGGGAGCAATGCTGAATGAGGCAGTGCACCGTGTGCCGCTGAGCGCGAAGCGCGTGTTGTCGCGCAGCAGGGGTTCGAGTCTGACTGCCCTGCGGTCGGGCGTGCCACCCCGCGAGAAGGTGAGAAGCTGCTGGGAGAAGTCACGCGCACGCGCGAGCGTTCGCATTGCCTCCCCCAGTGTATCTCGGGCCTCTCCGGCTGGCAGCTCCAGCCGGGCGATATCGATGAAACCGAAGATGCCGGTGAGAAGGTTGTTGAAATCGTGCGCGATGCCGCCGGCAAGGACGCCAAGCGACTCGAGACGTTGGGCATTGACCAGCCGTTCCTCAAGGCGCCTGCGTTCGGTGGTGTCACGGAATACGAGGATCACGCCGGTGATCGCTCCGTTGCGGTCTCGTATCGGCGCGCCGCTGTCGGCGATGACCCGCCTGCTGCCGTCGCGGCCTACCAGTATCGTGTGGTTCGCCAGTCCTACCACCGCACCGCTTTCTACCACGCGGCTGACTGGACTGGCCAGGCGCGTCCCCGTACGCTCATCCTGGATCACAAACACTTCGGGGAGTGCCCTGCCCACGGCGTCCTCCTCTCGCCACCCGGTCAGCGCCTCGGCCACTTCGTTCATCATCAGCACTCTGCCCGCTGCGTCGGTCGCAATGACGCCGTCACCGATGCTGCGCAGGGTGACCAGGAGCCGTTCCTTCTCTGCCGCCAGCGCGTCCCGCATCCGTGCCGAATCGGCCACGGCACGCGTAAGCGGCACCGTCATCACCATCACCAGCCCCAGGTAGGCGTACTCGATTGCGTAGGGCACGTTGAGGAGACCGGAGCTTACGAGTGTATCGCTGATGATGCCGAGGCCAAATACCACGGTGGCGAGCAGGAGCGGGAGCGCCTCGCGAGGCCGGGTGCGCATTCCCCTGAGGCACAGCCAGAGCGTGGCAAGTATCACCACGAACCCGAACACGCTCAAGGCGTTGATGAACGGGCCGGGCGTGGCTTCGTAATATATGAGCGAACGGCCACCGGGAAGTACGATATACTTGACAGAAGGGATATCAATCTGCCAGGTCAAGGGGGCAGGAAGCACGGCCGCGAGGACGGCAAGCAACGCGCAGAACAGCCCGAAGTACGCCGGCCAGCGACGCAGGTTGATACCGAGGTGCTCCGACACGAACCACGGCACAGCCCACAGGAGGAGCGCGAGCGCAACGCCCTGAGAGCGCTGCCACATGGCCCCCTCCGCAACGCTGAACGCGTTGTAGAGTCCTACGCAGATGAAGTCATACGCTGCTATCAGCAGGCAGGTGATGCCGAAGCTCAGGTGAGCCCGTCCCGCCGTTCGGGGCGCGTACACCAGCAGGTGCATGGCCCCTACGTAGAGGGTCAGCACGCCGGCGACCAGAACGGGAACAGAGTGTGGCGTCATGTCGGTAACGGCAGCACGAAGACGCCCGGAGGTGTCTCCTGCGGTGCGTCGTGTTTCCTAGTATAATTTCACGCACCGCGGTGTACCCGTGCCTATGCGTACTCCACCAGCAGTACCGGACCGGGCCAATTGACTTCGATGGCGTGGTGCTCGGTTTTGGCATACACGAAGCACTCGTTGGGGCCCTCGTGGAGCAGCGACAGCGGCACCGGCAGCAGGTCGAAGCTGTGGTCGTGCACGCGTCCGATCCGCGGGTAGAGGACAGTCCCGTTCAGCCCGATGCGGTCGCCGTGCGCGGCTGACCACGTCGAAAGCAGCAGGCGTGCCGAGCGTGCTCGTCGGAGCGTGTCGATGGGGATAGTGCAGGATCTGCGCTCCTTCATCCGCGCCCCAAACGCCTCGGGTACGTCGCCCGAGCGGAACATCCGTACCGAGCGCCACTCACGGGTGAAGCGGATCCCGGGCGTGACAGGAGTGGTTGCCGACACCCCGTCACGCGCGAGCACGCGCGCCATCAGCGACACGCGCTCCGGCTGGTCGGGGAGCCATTCGGTGTCCCAGGTGCACGACAAGGGCTCATCGGTGACCGTATGATCGGTGACTCCCGCGTGTCGCTTCCACTGTCCCCAATGGCTCTGGACATGCCACTGGCGGAACATGCCGTTGCCCGACCAGGGGAAATCCTCGCAGTGTGCAACGAAGTCCACCTGCCGGATCTGCGTGAACCCCTCGCGACACTTTGCAGCCAGTACGGGCATCTCCGCAACGGTCTCGTCTGGAGCGGGCCAGATCAACTCGACGAGCGGATGCGGCTTGTCGGCGGCGTAGTAGACCCGCAGCGTACACGAGTAGAGCCAGTAGAACCCGAGATCGAAGTTGTGAACCACCTGCGGCCCGGCAGTGAAGAGCAGTTCGTTGTCGCCTGAGCGGAGTTCGCTCAGGTCAACCGGGACCGTGGCACCGCCAAGCATCACCCGGTAGTACGCCACAGGCGTCGTCGGCGTTCCGAGCGGCTGCGGAAGTGGCCGCCACTCGCCGCCGTTGAGGCAGAATCCCTGGTTGCTGGTCCCGAGATGGCCACCCCAGTACTCGAACAGCAGTTCGGCAGACTGGGCACCGTCGAGGTCGTCGAGACGGATCACGACGGGTTTTCCGCACCGCGGGTTGGAGCCGATCTCGGCCGCGAGCGGGTGCGTGGCGCCCGGGTCGAGGACCGGGAGTTCGGCACGGTCGAACCTGAACGTGTGGTCACGAAACACCGACTGCTGCCGCGGTGCGCCGCCCATGGAGTAGTCTGCCATGGGGGTGCGGTGGTCTGGCGTAACGCATTGGGGCATCGGACAACCTGCAGGGAGATAGGTGAGGGGCCGGGGTGCTATTCCAGTGGAAGGCTCCGGGAACGTGCGAGTTGCCGCACCAGCGCCACGCTCGTTCGCGCTTCCTCGAGTGAGCCGACATGCTCGACGATCACCCAACTGCCCTCAGGCACATGTGGCGCGACCTCTTCAAGCACCAGGCCCCAGTCGGTGACCCCACCGTCGAGCGGCGCGAGGTCAACATGGATGTGGAATCCCTCCTTCAGCAGAACATCCTTGAAGTGCACCAGCCCGTAATGACCCTTCAGGTCGCGGCACACATGACGGATCGTGGCGGTGCTGTCCCACATGTCGTGGAGGTCATAGAAATTGGTGACATCGATGTTGATGCACAGCGCCGGCGATCCCACCTGCTCGGAGAGGGCAAGAAACGCTTCGGGAGAACACACCGCCGACTTGACATACGGTTCGATCGAGATGCAGACGCTGCGTTTCTCTGCGAGGAGCGCCAGTGGCCTCACCGCGTCCGCGACGCGAGAGAGCGACTCGGCCGAGAAATTCCCTCTGAGCCCGTGCCCGAACCCGCTGGGGTGCAGGTTGCCGCCGTTGATCACGATGTAGCCGCAGCCCGCGTCGGGAGCCAGCGTGATGAGCGTCCGGACCAATTCTGTCTGCGCCGCCAGGACAGCGGCGTCGGGGTGCAGCGGGTTGTAGCCGAACGCACCAATCTGGCACACTTCGAGGCCGGCGCGGTGAAGCGGGTCCACCACAGCCGCCACCCCCTTCGACACCAACTCACCTCCGTCAACCGGCACGCCGCGAATGCCCAACTCCTTCGCCGCTGCCACTGTATGAGGTCCTGCGTCGATTCCCAAGCGCATCTCAGTTGTCTCCCCGCTGCGGACATGGCTGCGCGCACCTAGAAGTGCACGGGCAGACCGGTACGGGCGGATTCATCGATCGCCTCCGCCATCGTCACGCACAGCACACCGTCGTCTATCGTGCACGGGAAGTCGGCGTGCTCCCGGGCACACCGGCAGAACTCGCGCAGCGCGCGGCTGTAGCGCGTT